>CAZIHJ010000015.1:0-41369 GCA_964538485.1 uncultured Chitinophagales bacterium
CGAATCACGCACCTCAAAGCCCAATACTGATGTTTCCTGACCACCAACACCATAGACGGAAATCTCGTTCGGGCTGGCGCCAAGGAACGTGATGGTCTGGGCGAGGCCTGAACCGCCGCCGGTACCTCCAACAATCGGCGACCTCGGACTGAGAACCACATTAAGCGGATAGGAAACACCCGATTGAACAAATACTGTAATAGAAGTGTCGCGGTAACCGGATTTTGTTAACGTCAGAGTCACTGAGATTGCGCTGTCCAATTCAAACAAGAACGCATACGTGCCATTGACATCTGTCAGCACAGTTTGTGTACCAGCAGAAACAGTCTGTGCAACAATATTCACTTGTGACAATGCGCTCCCTGTCGAGGCATCAGTCACAACGCCGCTCACCTGACCTTCACCTTGCGTCGGCCCCTGGTCGTCCTTACACGCCCCGAAGAGCATTGCGACCACAAGCACACTGAGTATGACTTTCATCTTCATGATCTTTTCCCTGGTTGTGTGGAACACTCGGGTTATACACATTCTCATTGGTGATTATTCGGAACGCGGTCGGACGCGTTGTTCGTCGGCATTCCGTTCTTCAAGCCAACGCTCGAAATAGCGATCCTCTTTCTTTTGCGTAATGCGTTCCTGAAGTGTCGGCAGCAGTTCCGCCTTGAGAAGAATGATCAGCTCCTTCTTCTTCACTTCCTCACGATTGTAGCCGAACAAGTACCGCAACCCAAAGACGTACCATGGAAGATCCTTGAGGAACGGCACGCCTGTACGGACAGTGCTGGATTCATTATTGTACAAACCGCCAATGATAGTCTCTTCACCGTCAAGCAACAGAAGATTGGTGTTTGCCTTGGTCTTGTTGATGATGGTGCTGACCGCCCCCGGAACAACAGAACTGCGCTCAACGTCAACCATCATGTGCACAAAGTTCACACCCTGTTCGTTGATGACTTGCGGGGTGACATTGATGATCGTTCCTGCACTGTAGAACTTGTCGATCAGGTTCCCTGCAAAGTCACGTTCCTTGATTGAGAAATCCTGGCCAACCTGAATGCGTCCCTCTTCCCCCGATCGGACAATGAGCTGAGGACCCGAAAGCACCTCGCCCAGATCGTAGTTGGAGAACATCTTTGCAAGGATATTAATGTTGGCGAAGCTTACCTTGGGAGTAATATCCGTCTTGAAAATCTCACTCGACACCTTGTCTCCTGCACGCGAGTCTGCATTGATCGTCACATCACTCGTACTCTTCATAAAATTCCAGTTCAACCCTACTTCATCCAGTTTGGTCAGGTTGACCTCAAAGAATACCGCTGAGATCTTGATCTCACGGCTCCTGAAGGTGGCAAACTCCTTCTGTATACCCTCCGCTTTTCCCTTGGCAGCAGTGGCTTCAGTGCTTGTTGTACCTCCGGTAAGCTGGATATAGCTGTCATACTCGGCATACCAAATCCCGTTCTTCCGGCAAATGGCCTCAAGCGCATCGCGCCAAGGCATCGCCTGGATGTCAATGTTGATGGGCATGGTGCGGCGCTCCGTATCAACAACGATTTTCCCGATAAACCTCTTGCTCACCTCGCTGATGGCGGCAAGAGCCCTGTCCATTGTCGTGGACGGAGCAATCGAAACAAGCTCGTCCGGAGAGGTGTATTCATTGAATGCCTTGCGCTCCTGGGTACTCACCTGCCCGATTGCAGGCACGATGCTGACAAGCACCAGAACAAAGACAAAAACACTGTATGCTGTTTTCATGGTGTCCTCTAGACTATTTGTTAACATTTTGTACAGTACCTGTCACCGGGCCGTACCGTATTTTCAATTCTACCTTCTCGATGATTCCACCCTTATTGAGGGTTGCTTCAATTCGTCCTTCACCTGGAACAACCCTCGTCACGTATCCGAGGTACACCTCATCCCCCTCTTCCAATGTCCTGATGGTATTATCCTGGTCAAGCACAAACGCCTTTCCCGGGATGACTGCCTTCAGATCCGACCGTTCGATTTCAACGAGCGAGCGGAGATTCGGCGAGATGCCGCTTGCAATTACCGGTGCGAATGGGTCGGCGCCAAGATAATTCGGCGTGATTGACCGTTCACCGAGCGAACTGGTAAGCTCAGCCACCGACGAAAAGTACGCATGTACGTTCGCATCAAATGTCACGAGGATTTCTCCTTCACGTTCATCGCTCGCAACGATCTCCAATCCCCGCACATTCATATTATTGACCTTATACAGCTTACGCCCGTTCTCAAGAAACCAGATGAATTTGTAGAAGCTCTCGAATGGCGCTTCACCTTTCAAGGCGTACGTATTGTAGCCAAAGTTCCCTTTTTGTTGGGCGCCGGTATACATCATATCCAGCTTTACTTTACCGCTCAGGTCAATGAGACGGCTGAAGTAGGCATATGTTTGAGCAGTCACATCAACGGGAGGGATATCCTTGTTCCGGTTTTCCCATCTCTGCTTGGTCTCCGCCAATGTTGCGCTCAGGTCATTGAATTGATTGACCAGGTTGGGAGTATTCTGCAGCTCCTCGTCGATCGTCTTGATCTGTGTCTCAATGGCTTCCTCCTGCTTCGGGAGATTGAACGCCCGAATGTAGGTTCCGACACTGAGAATGAGGAGGAGCAGTACCCCAATCACGATACTATTGCGTATTGTATATGACACGGCTCTGTCTCCTTATTACAATAGACTGCGTTTAGTTTCCTGCCGGCTGCGCCGGGACTTCAATACTGTACCGATAGACTTCCTTGTCTCGTATTTCCTGCACGTTCACTTCCTTTAGCACGGAATTATCGAACAGGGTTGCCAGACGAGGTATCCGTGTACGATAAACAGTGAAGCCATTCAAGGAAAGGAGACCGGATTCATTCGACGTGAATTCCGTGATCCATATGGAATTCAGATCCTCGACGCCATGAGAAAGCTGGGTGAATATCTTGCTCCAGCGTTCACTCCCCGGAACGAGGGAATCATACAGGGCCAGAGATGTCTTGTACTTCCCCAGCTCTCCCTGCAAACCCTCTATCGAGGCGAGCATGGTCTGATTCTCAGCAAGCTGACTCTCCTTCAGTTTTAACGTCTCACGATGCGCGGCAATGTCCTGCTTCTTTTCACCGATCGAAAGAGTAAAAAAGAGAGTGGAGAAGAACAGGACCGCCATCAACAAATACCCGTGCCACGACAGCTTGAAAACGCGCTGACCTTCCTTGATGACAGACGGAAGCAAATTAATCTGGTAGAACGTGTCGTTTGTCGGTTCCAGGGCTCTCCACGCAGCACCTATGGGAACAGCATACTCCGAAAGTGCTTCCTGTTGCTCGGGAGGCAGTGCGCTCGTGTCGAGTTGTGGTACGAGCAAGTAGTCGATCTCCTGGTCGGGCAATTGTTGCGCCAGGAAATCCTTGAATCCGATACGTCGGGATTCACCTGCGAGGATGATCCTGCTGATGCGAGGGATTGCAAGGTTATCCTGTTCCAACAGCAAGCGGCTGTAGACAGTGTTCTGCAGGTTTGGCGAATCGTACCCCTCGCCCAGAATTGGCGCAAACTGATAGAACTGGTTTCCACGCATGAAAATCAGTCTGGTAAACTCAACGCCAACGTACACAATCACTGAGACTTCCTGCGGTTGCAAATCGTAGTTCATCCGCACGATGTTCATCAGGGAAATATCAGCGCTGTCGATTGCCGGAATATGCGGCAGACGATTTCCGATGAACCCTTTGATGTTCTCCAACGAGTTGATGAGACTGAGGCCATCTTCCCGTACAACGGTGAGGAGGTTGCCCTCGTCAGTCGAAATAGCGTCGACAGCATCGGCCGCCGGCTGGAACGCCCTCACGTTGCGCAGTTCGTTCAGAATACGTGTCTTGAGTTTCTTCCCCTTCAATCCGAAATCACTCTCAAAGAGGTGATAGTAGATTGCCGGTTCAGCGATGCTGTACGTCAGCGAATATTTGTTCACCGGATATTGGGCAAGGAGCCCGAGGAGTACAGCGTTGTTGTCCTCTGACTGCGCGTCTATTGTCACTTCCGGACCTGCGCCTGCCGGGAGATTAAAAGCATCCGTTTCACCGGCGAACGCTGCGGCGCCGACTTCGATCGTCTTGCGCTCTTCCAACTTGGTCACCAGGGTGCCGGACTTGAGTTCGTGAACTGTAACCCGCTTGCCCTTTATCGAGAGATGTGCAAGCTTGATGTCCAGTCCATCTACGAAGATACCAAGGACCACTTTACTGCGTCCTTTTATCGAAGCCATAGGGGAGTCCTGTCTTGTTTATGAGTATGTAATAACAATGGCTGTCTCAAGTCCTCAGTCTCCAACCGCGTTTAGATTCATGATCTGTTGGAATCTCCTCTTGTTGTTTGCTGCAACAAGGGCGTTCTCGAGAGAAATTCGCTTTTGCATGTATAGTCGTTTCAAGTCTTGTTCCAGGGTCACCATGCCCATATCGGCGGATTCCGCCATCATCTGGTAAATTTCGCCCGTGTTGTTGTTCTTGATTGCCGCGCGAACAGAAGGGGTTGTGACCATCACTTCTTTTGCCAATGCAAGTTTGCCGTCCAGACTCGGTACAAGCTTTTGTGACATTACACAGGTAATCGTGTCTGCAAGTCTCAACCGGACACGCTCTTGCTCAATCGGGGGAACCTCCCCGATGATACGATCAATCGTCTCAACAGCCGATGCCGTGTGCAAAGTGGAAAATACTTTGTGACCGCTATCAGTAATCTCAAGCGCCGTCATGATCGTGTCCGGATCTCTCATTTCTCCGATGACCACGATGTCCGGGTCCTGACGCAACGATTGAATTGCGCCTTCCTTGAAAGACAACACATCCCGCCCGACTTCCCGATGGCGAATAATGCAACGGTCTGATTTGTGCACATACTCGATCGGCGACGCTATAACCACGACGTGACCATCCACAGAGTGATTGTTGGCATCAATAATACTGTCAAGCGTCGCGCTCTTCCCGGAACCGGTAATCCCGGTAATCAATGTCAGTCCTTGTGAGGCATAGGACAAACTCAGAATCTTTGTCACGTTGGAATGAAGCTCCAGGCCCTTGTATGGTCGTACGGTGGCATTGATCGCACGCATGTTTAATGCAAGCTGATCCAGATCGAAATACGCGTCCGCACGAAACCGGAACATCACATCATCCTGAATGATGCTGTAGGAAAAATCGAGGTTACGATTTTCAAACAAGAACAGACGCTGACGTTCAATCAGAATACTCTGGATCATGACATTGAATTCATCCATGGTAAACTTGCCAAGTTCGGTGCTTGGCTTTTTGTCGCCGTACACGCGATACCAGACCCCGCCGCCCGAGCCGTAACCGCCTAGATCGATATCGGAAGCGTTGATCTTTGACATGCGCAAGAGGTAACTATCCATGAGTTTGCGCAAGGCGGTCCGCTCCGCTGGAGACTGTTTCGCCACAAGGTCTCCGATCAGCATCTGTCGTTCCATTCCCGGAGGTGTATCGGGAATTGACGCTGCAATCTCTCGTAATGTCCGTATCGCTGTTTCAATCATTTGTCAGTATCTCTTTGATAGACTAATCATCAGTGGTCGCTGATGCGATTTCTTCTAAAGTTGTGAGCCCGTCTTTAATTCGCTCGATACCAGCGCGACGCAACGTCCACATGCCATCCTTTACCGCCTGAGCCCGGATCACTTCTTCATCCACTTCCTCACCGGATTTGACGATCATGGCCCGGATGTCACGGGTAAAATACAGGGCTTCATGTATGGCAGCCCGTCCCTTGTACCCTCCACTACATTTGTCGCATCCAACGGCTTCATAAATGGTACGTTCGTCAAGGTCCTGCTCAACAAACCCAAACTTCAGATAGACTTCGCGATCAAGATCTTTTCCATCGATAGGACGCTTGCAACTCTTGCACAACGTACGAATAAGCCGCTGCGCGACAATAATATTGATGGCGTATGCAATAAGAAATGGTTCGATGCCCATCTTATACAGACGGGAGACCGCGCTCGGGGCATCGTTCGTGTGCAGGGTGGAAAACGTCAGGTGACCGGTGTTGGCAAGCTTGATGGCAATCTCAGCGGTTGCCTTGTCGCGCATTTCACCCACAAGAACGATGTCGGGATCATGACGTAGAATACCACGGATTGCCTGGTCAAAGTTCATCTTCGGGCCGATCTTAAGCTGCCGGGCACCACGAATGATGTACTCCACCGGCTCTTCCACTGTCAGAACGTTGACTGTCGGATCAATCACCTGATGCAGTGCAGCAACAAGCGTCGTGCTCTTGCCGCTTCCCGTTGGTCCGGTGAGAATCACAATCCCCTGCGGCTTTGCAATGGCCTTATAGAAGAAGTCCTTGGCTGGCCCCTGGAGACCCAGTTTGTCGAGATCCGTTATGACTTTTCTGTCGTCGAGCACGCGAATAACAATACTCTCGAATTTGTGCTTGAACTCTATACCGACGATGGGCATGATTGATACACGGAACCGAATCATCGTATCATCAATCATGCGCTGGATAAAACCGTCCTGCGACATGTCGCGTTCAAATCGATCGACATTCTTTGTTCTGTCCTTCACCACTGCCGCCACTGCTTCCGGTAATGTGTTCTCTTGAACATGCCAGAGTTTCAGGTTTCCGTCGGTGCGGAACCAGAATTCCGTCCGTTTCCCTTCTTTCGCTATAATATGGATGTCACTGACCCCCTGGCGAACGGCTTCAACAAGAGCTCCTTCAACGAGATTGACGAGCGCGCTCTTGCTGATTTCTGCTTCCAGCGCATCTTCATCAACAGCAATTTCGTCTTCCTTAACCTCCAGGCCTACATGGGAGTCTTCCAACAACTTCAGGAACTCATTCTCGGGAGGAATAACCTGTTCCAGAAGATTCTGCAATTCCCTCAAACGGCAATAGACAACTTCATACTTCTTAATGCTGAAATTCCGTGCTACAAGCGGAATGCGACGGTCTGTGGGATCCGCGGCAATAATAATGAGCTTGTCCGATTGCTTCTCATCAAACTTGAGTGGCAACATCCTGGACTGCACGAGCATTGCACGCGCGCTATCGGGAAGGGCATCAAGAAACTTGCGGATGAAATCGATTCGGGCTTTGTCTACCTTCTCGTCGCCGAGGTAGACCTCGCGAAAAGCATACAGACCAGCCACTTCCTTGAACACAGCGTCATGGTCAGCATTGAAATCGTTGACCAGAATCTGTCCAAGGTTGCGTCGGTTCTTTTTCCCTTCGGCATCCTTGACCTTAAGAGACTTCTCCAGCGTCTCGTAGTCAATGATGCCTTTCTTCAGAAGGGCAAAACCGATTTTATCTGTTATATCGACTTGTGACATTGTCCTGTATTCTTTAGGGGATTGGACATGTACGATTATGTAACCCGTGTTTCTGTCTGCTGGTCACCGTTCACGCCTACGGCCGGATTCTTCGGTCTGATTGTGGCCGTTTCAGACGAAACAATCGTCAGCGCTGTCAGCACCACCATGATCACCATGGAGATCATGACTTGTATATAGTCGATGGCATTGCGCATCTTATATGACGTTTCCTTTTCATAATACTCAGCAAGCTGCAGTGCAGTGTTCTTTACCGTACCGGTTTCCGCCCCGGAATGAAAGCGAGAGATGGCTGTCTTGGTAAACACTCCGGTCGCCTCAAAGGCTTCGGTAATTCCCGAACCCTTTTGAATCATCATAGGAAGTGCTACGGTCTTTATTTGATGCTCCATGTACTTGTTGCCGCAAGCTTCGGCTGCCATACGAATCACCTCGATGTTCTCGCCGGCACCGCTGTACAGCGCATAGAACACACGACAGAAAATCTCAATGCTCATCTTATGCAAGAGTGTTCCGATGGCAGGGACATTCCATACGTACTTGTCCAGAAGGAAGCGCCCCTTCTCCGTCGTAAAGAACTTTACCCCGAGAATTAACGGTATGACAGAAGCAATAATGATGAAGACAATATTCTCAACCAAAAAATCACTTAATGCAAGCGTGGCCCGTGTCATCGGCGGAAGAGCGATGTCAAATTTTCTGAAAAGGTTGGCGGTCGCCGGAAAAATATACCCTACATAGTAGATGACCGCGCCAAACAGAACGACCAGAGTAACAAGCGGCATGATGAGAGCACTCTTCAAGTTCTTCTTGAATTCCGCCTGACGTTCGAGGAATTTTGCCGTGCTGTCATAGATCTCAGCCATATTACCGCTCTTGGACGCAAGTCCGAGCATATGCGCGGTGAAACGTCCGAGTACAGCTTCGTGCTTGACAAATGCCCGCTCACTATCCTTACCCTGCTTCAATTCCGCATTGATTTCTTTGATGGCCTCACGAAGCGTGCGATTCTCAATATCATTCGTGAGTAGCTGCATGATCTCATTGAACGGGAGCTTTTGTCGGATAAGATCTGCACTCACACGAACAAATGTCACGATTTCGGTTGCAGGGGGTTTTGACTTGAGATCAAGGAGCCGCTTCTGAATGCGAATTACCCTGTAGCCCATTTTCTGAAGCGCTTCCTGCACTTCACCCTTTGTAAAGGCCTTCTGCTCGCCCATGATCGGCTTTTCGGTCCCGCGCTGGACTTTGTACACCCAGGTCGCTCGCGGAACGATGTGAAGCAGCTTGAAATTCCGCGCTTGCGCCATTTGTGTTGCCTTCTGCTTCGCAGAACGCGGTGAGTCTGCTTCGAGAATTCCCTGGACGGGTTTCCCTGCCGTGGTCACACCTTCTATTCGAAATTCTGGCATACGTTGATCCTTTGTCCTTAGCGTCTCGTCATTGCTCTTTACTTGTATCACACGGCGTGCCGTAAATCACTTTGCCATGTAGTCAAAAATTAAGGGGTAGGCTCCCCGGTTGATTCCACCTCAGTGTCTTACTAGATCCCCCACCTAGCAAAACAAGTGGAACAACAAAGGGAGTTACCCCCATTCCTTCACTCCCTCAACCCGTCTCTTCTATGTCACCAGCATCTTCATTCGCACGTTGCCCTAGTTAGCTGCAACTATAAGAATACTATCGGCCCATACAGTCATCGTCACCTCTACGGGGTTAGTTCCATCCAGACCAACTTCTATTCCAGTTCCGGTAATTGATACTGAAGTTGCTGTTGACGGAGCAGGGTCAGGGGAAAGCTCGTACGTGCCATTGGCATTGGTTGGCTTGCTCGTGACTCTGCTCAGTGTTAAACCTCCGAAGGAGTTATTTCCGCCGCCGAGTGTTGACGGTTTCCGATAATACTTTTGTGCTTGTGCCGCGAACTGAACCAAATCATTGGAAAGTGCATCTCGATTGGTTGATGTTCCCTGGTCGATGAACATCCACACGCCTATCGCAACACTGATCCCTATCAGCACCATCGCCACCACTATCAGAAGTAACTGCTGCGATCCCATACTCAATCCACACTTGTTGTGAATGTAAACTGAAGAGGGCTCCCCTTTGCAGAGAAGCCCCTCCAGAAGAATACCACGTTAGTTATTGAACACAACTGCCGTGCTGTCGGAGAACACAGTCATCTCCACAGAGATCAAGTTACCATCCGTACCTTCCTCTGTTCCTTCACCTTCAATGACGACCGATGTTGCTGTCACCGTACCAAGCGTATAGGTACCATTGGCATTGGTCGGCTTGGAGGTCAATTGATTGATGTTCGCAATTGCCACACCACCCTCAGAATTGGTGAATGAACCCTGACCGCCACCAAGAGCTGCCGGTCGGCGATAGTGCTGCTGTGCGCGAGCCGCGAGGTTCACGAGATCGTTCGTAACCGCATCACGGTTTGCGGACACTGCGTTATCCTGGAACATCGTGATACCGACCGCGACTGCGATACCGACCACGATAACACCAAGGATGATCAATAGAAGTTGCTGCTGTCCCATTTGTGTAGCTCCTTATTGGTTAGTTATTGTGAATTAAATGAGGGAGATTTGTCATTTTCTTTTTTAATCTTCTCTCTGCATTACTTAGTTCAACCATTGTGCCAATGTCATTTCTTCTTAAAATCGTCTGTTTTGCTCTTGTACCGGGTCAGCTGCTTTGGCCTCGGGAATATTTGACCTCACCGTGGTCAAACTTTCCTCGACAATATTGCAATACCCTAGTCGCCTGACGTCGAGGCGATGATTTCGGAAAGTGTGCTCACGCCACGCTTTACCAGCTCAATACCGGACCTGCGAAGCGATTGCATCCCATTTTTAATGGACGACGCCTTGAGCGCTTCAATATCAATCTTCTCACCACTGTCTCCGATGATCATCCGTATTTCCGGGGTGACGTACATTGACTCGTGGATGGCAGTCCGTCCCTTGTAGCCCTCCACACAGTTGAGACATCCTACCGGCTTGAAAAACTGAGTCTTTAGAGCTTCCTGCTGTGTAAACCCGGCTCGCTCAAGAATGTTATCAGGGGGTTTCGGCATAGGTTGCTTGCATTTTTCACACAACTTGCGAACAAGCCTCTGGGCCACAACGATATTGAGTGCCTGTGCCACCAGGAAGGGCTCAACACCCATCTTGAAAAGACGTGCAACTACACTCGGAGCATCGTTTGTATGGAGAGTTGAGAATGTCAAATGGCCGGTGTTTGCAAGCTTAATGGCAATATCCGCTGTGATTCGATCACGAATCTCTCCTACCATCACGATATCCGGATCATGCCGCAAGATTGCACGCATGGCGTTGTCAAAGTCCAGCTTGTGACTCAGCTTGACCTGTCGCGCACCTTCAAGTAGATATTCGACTGGATCCTCAACTGTAATGGTATTGAGGGTTGGGCTCATCACCGAGCGAAGAGCCGCTATCAGAGTTGTGGTCTTTCCGCTCCCCGTCGGTCCGCTGAGAATCACGATGCCATGAGGCTTTTCAATCGCATCCTTGAAGGCAGAAAGTGAGTATGGATCAAAACCCACGGTCTCGAGCGAAACAGATGCATCGGCATCCCGAAGAATTCGAATAACCACAGATTCGAATTTGCCATTCAATTCACGAGAGATAACCGGGATGATGGACATTCGAAAGCGAATCGTCTGGCTGTCGATGA
Organism: uncultured Chitinophagales bacterium; assembly: GCA_964538485.1. GTDB lineage: Bacteria > Bacteroidota > Ignavibacteria > UBA10030 > UBA6906 > JBJXHC01. The sequence goes on from CAZIHJ010000015.1 coordinate 11,077, forward strand.
TCTTTTGTGCCGAACCATCTTGCGCAGCCAGGCGTTCGAACCGGTCAAGGTTGAGCCCGCGTCCTTTGACGACGGCAACCACTGCCTCGGCTCTGGCATCATCCACTGTATACCAAATCGTCAGGCGTCCATCTATTCTGAAGCAAATGTCCGTCTTTCGCACGCCACGCGGCACAAAGTGGATATCGCTTGCCCCTACGCGAACCGCATCCGAGAGAACGTTCTCTACGAGGGCAACCAGCTGACTCCGGTTGATCTCCTTATCCAGCACACTATCAAGTTCAGCTTCATCCTCTTCGAAAACAGTTTCTGAAACGCCTCCGTTGCCAACCACCATCTGTTTCTCAATAGTGACCTGGCGCCACCATTCTGCCCAGTCTTTCTCTTCCATGTAGCAGAGTTCGAATTTCTTGTACTGAAAACTCCTGGCTACCTCATACGCCTCGCGACTGGAAGGATTTGGGGTAACGACAAGAAGTTTGTCCGTTTGGTTCTCGGCAAGCTCATATGGCAGAACTTTGTGCTTCATTGCCATTGCGTTAATAGACTCAGGAAGCCCGGCAAGAAGTTTGTTTACTATGGCCGGTTGAAGCCGGCGACCGCTTCTCTCGGCGAAATCGATAATCCGGAAGGAATAGAATTTCGCCACTTCACGATTCAGAACATCTCGCGAGAGACCAAACTCCTCCGCGAGGATCTCAACAAGACGACGTTTGTCCTTCGCCGTTGATTCCTGTCGACGCGCTGACACTTGCAATGCTATTTCTTCACTGACAATCTTGTGTCGTACGAGATGCTCGAGGAATGAAGTCATGAATGGCCGCAGTTGCCCGTTTCCGGTTGAAGAACCGGAGGGACCTGTGTTTCGCCCAGCTCCATCGGCATTCGCTGCTGATCGCACCGGCCTGATTTTTTCTGCGTTAATACCTTCGTCTAAGTGCGACATCGTATCCTACCGTCTAGTTTTTGAGTTCTGTATTCGAGAGCATCGCCCGGCGTTTGTATCACACGAGCTTCGGATGCTTAGCCTCTTTGAATTTCTCAATGAGGGCCACAATGTTCTCAACCGGTGTTGTCTTGCTGAAGAAAAAGTCTAAATGGGAATCAACAACTACATTCCGTGTGTACTCGTCATTGTACCCGGAGACGAAAATGAACGGTATTTCAGCCGCCTCAGTAAATTCCCTCACATAACTGTGAAACCTGACGCCGTCGAGCGTCGGCATAAACACATCTGAAATAATGAGATCGACTTTTTGCTCTTCAACAAATTCACGGGCTTGCTTTCCGTCTTCTGCTAGAAAAACATCATATCCGTAGTCGCGGAGAAGATCGCCCATCAGGTTCAGGTAGCCCTGATTGTCATCTACAACTAGTATTCTCATATATATTCCCATGGTTAGTAACCGCCTTCATATACCAAGGCTGCAACTCAACCTTGCAAAGGCCGCGCCAAATGAAAACCTGACAAAATACGTGGGAAAACAGAGATTATTGAAAACTCGACGTAAGAATTACTTGATTAGGGGAGAAACTGACTGGATGGCGAAGCGGGGTTCAAAGAAAGTGGGTTACACGAATCAATCAAATCCTCAAAGAGGACGAATGAGGTAAATCGGGGGCGTTTAGACCATTATACTCGCGGTAGATGTAGTATAATTTGAAATCCGCTATTGTGGGCCCTGCAGGGCTCGAACCTGCGACCCGCAGATTATGAGTCTGCCGCTCTAACCAACTGAGCTAAGGGCCCCGGGAAACAGAAAAGTAAAACGAAGGTGATTTCAGAACTTATGAAATGGTTACGATCACTACAAAAATATAGTCAATACAACTCCAAAAGACAAGATTAGGTATGTCTGGTTTCAATCAATCCCATTGAGTCATGTGAAAGACCGGTTACCTTGACTTATCAGCACAAAAGAGGTAAATTAATACCATCCTTGAAGTTCTGATAACCGCATTTGTATCTTCATCATCGGAGGTTTTTTATGGCAAGAGGAAAGAGCATTTCCCAGTTTTGCAATCATTGCTCCCGTGTGACGAAGATGGAGGTTATTGGTTCAAATGAGAGCCAGCCAGACCGGACCTGGTATCGGTGTACACGATGTCGCCATGCCTCGCTGATTGACCTTGTCGAACTGCGCCGAGTGCAGGATGACGCGAAAAAGAAGGTTGATAGAGCTGAATGCTCAGAATACAAACCGGAGAATACCTATAATGTCGGTCAGGCAATATTTCATTCAGATTGGGATGATATGGGTAAAATCGTCTCAAAGGTTAGGACATCCGACGGAGCAAAAGCCATTGTAGTTTCTTTTGAGAAGCTCGGCGAACGAAGATTACTGGAGAGTGTTCTTCCCTCGGCGGAATAATCCGTCAATTCCCGCAACTTGTAAGCATCATTGATTCACATTATTCCCTTGTTGGAACCCTGAAGGAGGTGAGTTTTTTTGGTCGGTATTGTCGTTGCTGAAAACGAGCCCATTGACCGCGCAATCAAGCGATTCAAGAAAAAGTATGAACGGTCTGGCGTGTTGAAGGAATTCAAGAAGCGCGCATATTTTACCAAACCTTCTGTGAAGAAGCGGATGAAGAAGGTGAAAGCAATCCGGCGTGCACAGCGCACGTTGGCAGAACAGCCCTGATAAGAAACCCACCATAAAGGTGGGTTTTTTTATTTCTCTCCCGGATTCGTGAAATGAAAAAGGGAGACATATTCCCAGATGACCATCCCACCGAGGTCATGGGGAACACACCTCCCTTTCTTCAGGTAACACTTCAACAAAAACGCAGCGGAAGAGAGCGCCTATTCGCCTTCTTGCTTCGCTTGCGCCTTGATTTCTTGAACTTCTTTCCGAACTTCCTGTGCTTTGCGTTTGAGGTCATTCATCGACTTGCGCACACGAGTTCCGGCAGATTTGTTGCCCTTCTCATAGAACTTCACAAAATCCTTCTCAAAGGATGCCACAAGATCCTTTAACTCCTGTAGTCTGCTCATTGATTGCCTCCTTACATGATTTTTTAATAACGTGCTTTCCCGATCTGCTCGTCGGGAGGTATATCTACCGCTTCTTCCGTGTAACTCTTAAGTACTCCTTACGCAAACTTTCAACCAGAACATCCCTCTTTTCATATAACCGTTTCAGCTTGCGCGGTTTTCTTTTCCCCAGAGCATACGAAGTAAGAATAGGCATTGCGATAGTGGAATCCACGTATGCAACCACTGTATCCAGAAGCTTGTCTGGATCCACCTTCCCCCAACTCACAGCCTCCGATGGCGTTGCCCCGGATAGTCCACCAGTATCGGGCCTCGCATCTGTAACCTGGAGAAAGAAATCATGTCCCTTCTCTTTGATCTGCAAGACTTCCTGTATCTGTGGCTCTGTTTGCAAAACGAAATTCTTCGGCGAACCTCCACCAAAAATTAACACACCGCTCCGCCCCCCCCTTTTCTTTGCGTCATAGACGATTGCGGCTGTTTCGTTGACATCCAGAAGAACATCAATGCGTGTTTTATAACCGGAGAGTTCTGCTTCGGCAATGTTCATTCCGATTGAGCTGTCACCAGGGGATGATGTGTATACCGGAACCCCGCAGCGGTAAGCTGTTGCAAGCACGCTGGAATGCTTGATCCCGAGAATACGTTCTCGTTCTGCAACATATTTGCCGAGCCGGTAGTGCAACTCGGCCGTTCCCATTTCTTTCTGAAACTCATCTTTCCGGATTACCGTCCTGAAAAACTTGTCTGTACTCAGCAATACTTGGTAATCAAAGAGAATATCATAGATTCGGATTACCTCTTCTCGACGTAACACGCGGTCATCAAGAAACGGATTTCCACGGTGCAACTGGTGACCGATGCCAAAATGTGTATCGTGGTATAGGTTTGCCCCCGTACTCACAATCCAGTCAACAAACCCGGCCTTCATGAGCGGAACTATGCATGACCCTCCTAGTCCGGCCGGGGTCAGCGCTCCCGTCAAGCTCATGCCTATAGTAACATCCTTTTCAAGCATTGGTCCGGCGAAGAGAGTACATGCTTCCCTAAGCCTGGCCGCATTGTAAGCTTGAAAGTACCGATCCACGAGAACATCAACAGAGACATTCTTTGGAATTGGTGTTTGGGCGATCGCTTTGCCACTCAGATACTTACTCTTAGGCACCTTGACTCAGAAAGAGTTTGAGATAAACCAGTTAACATCAGACTTCGTGAAATATACTAAATCCAGTCCAAAATGCAAGCAAAATTTGACAAAATTCGATAGTTAAATCCGACGTTTGAAGATAAATAACACTTGCAAGTATGGTATCCATTGTTTATTTTTATTTGGACTAATTCTAAATAAGGAAACGCATGGACACTCAAGCTGCTCACGAAATCCTCATAAAACATTTGAAATCAAATGGCAAACACAGATCAACTCCAGAGAGATTTGCGGTACTTGATGCTGTTTTGCAGACTCAAGGACATTTTGATGCCGATGCACTCTACTACCGAATGATTACCAAAGGCATCAAGGTCTCCAAAGCAACCGTGTACAACACCCTTGAGTTGTTGCAGGATTGTGGTCTCGTGTCAAAATACCGGTTCGCAGAAAACACATCTCGGTATGAAAAAGCATTTGGTCGCCCTCATCACCACCATATGATTTGCTTGGAATGTGGAGATATCATTGAGTTCGTCAGCGACAAATTGGAGCGCATTCAAAGCGATGTTTGCACTGAAAAGGACTTCAAAGCTCAAAGTACCACTCTCCAAATATTTGGCACATGCTCACGTTGCAGCAAAAAGGGATAAAGCTCATGTCGACACAATCACTCTTTTCACTCCATGACATACCGGTGGGTCATCATTTCCGGATTCGCTATCTGCGCACATCGCCCGAAGTTTCACTGCGTTTGCGTGAGTTGGGTCTGCACGAGAACGCGATTATCCGCTGCCTCACAAAAGGTGAACGCATCATCTGTGAAGTCCACAGTTCACGCATCGGCTTGACTCGTGATGTTGCGGAGAGCATCCATGTATCCACGCTATGAATATCGTCGCCCTTAATACCTTGCAGCCTGGTGACAGGGGTACGGTTCATGCGGTCGCGAATTCCGTTTCTGACGTCCGACAACGGCTTCTTGAGATGGGCCTTGTCAAGGGAACTCCCATTGAGCTGGTCCGTTTTGCCCCAATGGGCGACCCGATAGAAATTCGGATTCGCGGATATCGTTTGTCGTTAAGAAGAATAGAGGCGGAAGCTGTAACTGTTGTAAAGGGCATTGCATGAGCAATACTGTCAGTCCTGTAGTACGAACCAGAAATGTTGCACTTGTCGGCAATCCAAACTCCGGTAAGACAACATTGTTTAATGCTCTTACGGGTTTGAGACAAAAAATCGGCAACTACCCCGGAGTGACTGTTGAGAAAAAGGAAGGGTACATCTTCCTTGATGATGGCTCAGAAGTCACTCTCCTCGATCTTCCCGGAACGTACAGTCTCAATCCCAACTCTCCCGACGAAAAGATAGCCACTGATATTCTATTGGGGATAACAGACCATACACATATCCCCGACCTCGTGATTTGCGTTGTGGATGCAAGTAACCTCGAGCGCAATCTGTACCTTGTCAGCCAGCTTATCGATAGACATTTGCCTCTCGTCGTTGCACTCAACATGACCGACCTTGCATCGCAACTTGGTATGGCAATCGACGTCGCATCCCTCGAGAATAGCCTCGGCGTCCCTGTCATTCCAATGGCTGCCAACAAAGGAACAGGATTGAGCGCACTTAAAGCGGCTATCCAGAAGACTACGCTGCCCTCTCAAAAAAACCGGGGATGGCGCCTTCCTGATCCGGTCCAGCGTGAATGTGACGAACTTGTCCACTTGCTGCAAGAGCGTCATCACTTCAGCGCCCCGGTGGCGTTTCATGAGGCCATTGCGCTTCTCGCCCGTCCGGAGGTTCCGGATAAACACTCCAATGCCTTTGACAACGATCTGCTTGAACACGTAAGGGGAGATCACGAGAAACTTGATTTTCTGGGATTTGATCGACAATCGGTTTTTGTTGAGTCACGCTACCAATGGATAAAAGAAGTGTGCGCCCGGGCTGTACAACAAGAAGCTTCTTCTGAACCAACTCTGAGCGACAACCTCGACCGGATCTTCACACACAGAGTGTGGGGTTTCGTGATTTTCCTCGGCCTTATGGCAGTGATGTTCCAGATGATCTTTACTTGGGCAACATATCCGATGGATCTTATCGGAAACGGGTTCGATTGGCTCGGCGGACAGGTTTCCAATCTTCTTCCCGAAGGAGAACTACAGAGCCTTATTGTTGATGGTGGAATTTCAGGCGTTGCAGCGGTTGTCACATTTCTTCCGCAAATTCTCTTCCTCTTCCTCTTCCTCGGATTGCTTGAAGATACAGGCTACATGGCACGTGCCGCCTTCATCATGGACAGATTGATGAGCAAGGCAGGCTTGCACGGAAAATCTTTTATTCCTTTGCTTGGCTCTTTTGCCTGCGCAATTCCCGGTATCATGGCAACACGAACAATCGAGAACCCGAAGGACAGACTTGTTACAATGCTTGTTGCACCGCTGGTAAGTTGCAGTGCAAGACTACCCGTGTATACCCTGTTGATTGCCGCGTTCATTCCGACAACAATGATCCTGGGATTCATTGCACTTCCTGCGTTGACAATGTTCCTGTTGTACATGTTCGGACTGGCGTCTGCATTGGCGATGGCATGGGTCTTCAAGAGGACGCTTCTTAAGAGCGCTCCCGCTGTTTTTATCATGGAACTCCCCCCCTATCGCCTGCCGTCACTCAAATCTGTGATGCTGCAAATGTGGGAACGTGCCCGGCTTTTTCTCCGGAACGCGGGGACTATTATTCTCGGTGTCTCCATCATCCTGTGGTTTCTTGCCGCGTATCCAAAGCTGGAGGGAGGAACGCCGGCAGAACAACTCCAGCAGAGTTTTGCGGGCCGGGCCGGACGGTTGATTGAACCAATTATTGCCCCGCTCGGATTCGATTGGAAAATCGGTATTGGCCTTGTTGCTTCCCTGCTCCAACGCGAAGTATTTGTCAGCACCATGGGAACCATCTACAATATCCAGGATGCAGAAGACGCAGGCAAGGTATCTTTGCGCGATAAGATGCAGCAGGACATCAATCCCCAGACAGGAAAACCAACGTTTACCGCACTGACGGCGGTGTGTCTCATGGTTTATTATGCCCTTGCATTGCAGTGCATGTCTACGGTTGCGGTGATGAGACGTGAAACAAATGGTTGGAAATGGCCATTGTTTCAACTTGGGTACATAACAGCGCTGGCGTACAGCTTGACGTTTGTGGTGTATCGCGTTGGGTTGTTGTTTGGTTGGGGGGCATAAATATGGATTGGCAACAAGGAACATCACTGATTATTGTGGCACTGACTGCGTTTCTTCTTGTTCGTTATCAAGTGCGGAAACGAATACGTGCCAAACATCGAGTGTGTGGACACGATTGCGGCTGCTCGTCCGAAGCGTTGGAACGAATCAAAGCCGAAGCGCACACACAAATCCGATGAGGCAGGAACGTACGCGGCACTGCTTTAATGCCAGATTTTCTTTGCTGAATTGAGAGGATGGAAAATGTAATCAAGCCGTAACCCCTGACATCAAAAAAGCGTGCGCCACCCCTACCTTGGCCGGGAGGATGGCGCACAAGAAAACAAAGCACATTCACCTCACCTTCATCGGGATTGGTGATGCCGCTTTGTGCATTAAACATGCGAATTAATGTGTGGAGAATCAAGGCGACATCCACCACAGTCCTTTAAGATGCACGCTCACATCCAGCACGATGATATCAGAGAATCTATAAATACAACGACCGTGGGTTGGACTTTGGAGTGTCTGACTGAAACAACTGATCGATTCCGATACATCCCATAGAACATCAATCCCTATTCACATTCTACCGAGGTTGTTATGCGCCACTTGATATATCAGATTCTGAGAGCAACCGGTTCGTTGTTCTTGATCATCACGGCTGCCGGTATTGCCACAGCACAGTCAATCCAGCTCCCGGATTCTCTGGATCCTGAATATCATTTGCCACAGATCGATGTTATTGGACGTCAACCCGGACTGATTGACCGGGTGCCGGGTTCGGCAAGCATCGTGAGCGAAAGTCGGATTCGACAACTTGAACCACTCTCCGGAAATGACGTGTTCCGGACAATATCCGGGGTACATGCTGTTGATGAGGAAGGTATCGGGTTGCGCCTCAATCTTGGCGTCCGTGGACTGGATCCTGACCGCAGCCGCAGCATTCTGATGCTTGAGGATGGTGTCCCCATCTCTCTTGCACCCTACGGTGAACCGGAAATGTACTATACGCCTTCTGTTGACCGGATGGCCGGACTTGAAGTATTGAAGGGAAGTGGTTCAATACTCTTTGGTCCGCAGACTATCGGCGGCGTCATCAACTATATTACAGCCGATCCCCCTTCGTCTCCTTCCGGCAGCATACGGTCACGCGTTGGCGATAACGGGTTCTTTACAACCTTGCTCAAGTACGGAACATCGTTCGGAAATGCCGGTGCACAGGTGAATTTCCTTCGCCGCCAGGCAGATCATATGCTCACAACGCGATTCCGCATCAACGATCTTTCCACAAAATTCAAGTTCATACTGGGGAGTCAATCCTTATTGGGAGTGAAGTTCTCCGCATATGACGAAAGCTCAAACTCGACGTACGTCGGGCTGACGCAAACCATGTATGATCGAGGCGAATACTTTACTCAGATCGCCCCGGACGATGAACTCACCATTCGACGCTATTCCGGAAGCGCGACCCACGAATACATTTTCGCGCCCGACATGAGTCTTCGCACGACCGTGTTTGGGTACACAACAAGCAGAGATTGGCGTCGCCAGGAATTCGGGCGATCAAACACAACAACCAATCAAACAGGGATCATCTTCGGAGACACAACCGTAAGTGGTGGCGCCATCTATATGCGCAATCAAACCGGCAATAGAAACAGACAATTTGAAGTTGCAGGAATCGAACCTCGATTCTCCTTGAGCTATGAGCTTGCCGAAATGAAGAATGAACTTGACTTCGGGTTCAGATTTCTTTACGAGCGCGCGTTTGAACAACTTATTCTCGGAACGACATACAATTCCTCTTCCGGCAACATGCGTGATGATGAAATCCGTACCGGCTACGCCCGAAGTGTCTTCCTGCAAAACCGGCTATACGTGACCGAGCACCTGGTTGTAAGTCCCGGCATTCGCATGGAGTCTTTTTCTTATGAGCGCGATATCATGCGGGGAGTATTCAACGGAACAGTCAAGGATACAAGCGTGGTTGCCGGGAGCGATATCTTCCAGGCCATTCCGGGATTTGGGGTGAGTTATCAGCTCAGCGAGGGCTCAACGATCTTTGCAGGAGTACATCGAGGGTTCGCACCTCCACGAGTAAAGGATGCAATTACGAGTACTGGTCAAGCTCTCGACCTTGATGCCGAACTCAGTTGGAACTATGAGCTTGGCACGCGCCTGACTCCTTCTCCCGCGGTCATGTTCGAGTTGACAGGATTCCTGCTCGACTTTTCCAATCAGATTATTCCGGTCTCTCAATCATCGGGCGGAACGGGCACAGGATTAGTCAACGGCGGAAGAAGCCGGCACATTGGAGTGGAAGCTGGTTTTGTAATCGACCTCGGCAAATTGTGGTCATCCGAATATGGAATACACATGAACACGAGCGCAACGTTTGTCCGGGCAACATACAATGCAGATCGTTTTCTTGCGCAGGGGAACAACCGCGTCAACGTCAATGGCAACTCGTTGCCTTACGCACCGAAGTTGTTCATTTCCACTTCGATAACAGCAGTCGCACCGTTTGGCGCATCACTTCATGTAACGGGGAACTATGTCAGCCGGCAATTCACAGACGAGTTTAACACCGTTGCCAGTACTGCCGACGGTCTGACCGGTGAGATTACCCCGCATTTCGTTGTGGATGTTTCGGCCCGGTACGCAATTGCCTCGCTTGGCGCGGCACTTTCACTGTCCGTCAAGAATGCGTTCGATGCCAGATACATCGCATCTCGAAGGCCCACGGGCATCAAGGTCGGCCTGCCGCAATTCGTCACGGGCGGCATAGAAATCGGTCTTTGAAGTGTAAGCTGACCTTGCGTGTGTGGGCATTGTTCTCTATCTTGAAACACGCTTTTGTATAGTATAGAAAGGGACGGATATGAGTGAAACAACAACCGCAATCACAGAAGAAGCAATCTATAGCGCACTCCGTGAGGTCTACGATCCCGAGATACCGGTGAATCTCGTCGATCTTGGCCTTATCTACGATATCAAGATCATCGATGAATGGGTGGGCGTGAAGATGACCCTCACTTCTCCCGGGTGTGGCATGAGCGGCATTATCTCTCAGAATGTCCGTAACTCAGTACTCAAAGTACCAGGAGTGAAGGACGCCGATGTGCGTATCGTGTGGCAGCCCGCATGGTCTCCGACAATGATGTCCGAATCTGCAAAGAAGAAGCTGGGAATGGACAAGTAGACGCTTCCAACAGGATTCAAAAGAAAGGCAAGGTGAGATATTCGCCTTGCCTTTTTCATTGACTTTGCGGAAAACTCGAAGTAACTTTTACTCCGGTTGATCAACAAGCTGTACACAACGCCTTTTCTTGCCAAGCTCTTTTGCCACTCACAAGTTGATTCTCATCTGACAGGACGAATCACATGTTGAGACTGTTCATCATCATATTATTTCTCTTCCCTGCCCTTCATCTGGAATCTTATGCTCAACCACCCCTTGGTTGCAGTCCTCCTTTAACACGGGCAAGTCTTATCGTGCGGGATGCTGGGACCGGACACGACACTCTCTGGTTCGGCTTCGATATCGCCGCGACTTATACCATTGACCCACTATTGTGTGAAGTGGGATTCCCCTTTATTCCGCCAACCGGTGCCTTTCATACAATATTTGTGAATATTCCCGGGAGGGAGGGACTCGACCCACCGTTTGGGCTTGGTCAGGGAACCAAGCAAGACTATCGCGCCTACGAAGACCGGGCAAACATTGACACACACCGAGTCAAATTTATGGCGGGCGAAGGCGGATTTCCAGTTACGTTCAGATGGAATCCTGACAGCATCTTGGCAATATGCGATAGCGCCATATTACAGGATGAGTTTGGCGGAATCATCTGCCGTTACAGAATGCACGTCGATTCGCAAGCCACAATCCCAAGTCCTGCGTTCACAAGCCTTCTTATTTTTCGTTACGGAGCAATCAACACGACATCTGGTGTTAAGGATGGAAACCAACCTGAACGTTTCCATCTTTCCCAAAACTATCCCAACCCGTTCAACCCTTCAACAATGATCAGTTATCGGATTGCAGCAAGTAATTGGGTGACGCTCAAGGTGTATAACATCCTCGGCCAGGAAGTGCGAACATTGGTGAATGAAAGGGAGGATGCGGGAGAGCATCGGGTGGAATTCAATGCCGAGGGATTGCTGAGCGGGATGTATGTTTATCGGATTAAGTCGGGTAATTACGCCGCAGGCGGGAAGGCACTATTGATACGATGATGATTCGGTGTTACAGGTTGGTCCTCCCTGCCGTCATTCTATTCACCGGAGGCGAGTCATTCAGCCAGGACGTATGTACATTCCCGGTCTCTCGAAACTGGATTCATCTTACCGAAACAACCGGATTCATGTTTGATACTCTCTGGTTTGGTTTCGACCAGTCGGCAACCTATGGACTTGATACTCATTTGTGCGAGTCCGAAATCCCGGCAGTAGGGCCAGACTCAAGGTTCATGAATATTCCCGGTCGTATAGGCCTCGAGCCTCCGGATGGATTGGGAAGCGGTGTCTACTATGACTTTCGTCAGTATCACAATGCATCACAAATCGATACCCATGCGATAGCGTACGGAGTGAATTGGTCTACAGTTTATGCGTGGCGTTGGTCGCCTGCCTCAATCCGGACGATCTGCGACAGCGCGGTATTGACCGATCAGTTTGGAGGAGTTCTTTTGCACAAGCGATTGGACCTTGAAGATTCTCTATTCTCAACCTCCCACAACTTCTCCCTCATTCTCATCCGCTACGGGGCAATAACAACTCCTACAGATGTTGAACCCAAGGATGAGTACATGATAAGCTCCTATGAACTCGCGCAAAACTATCCCAATCCGTTCAACCCTTCAACAATGATCAATTATGAATTATCAACAGGCAATTGGGTGACGCTCAGGGTGTATAACATCCTCGGCCAGGAAGTACGGACATTGGTGAATGAGAGGAAAGATGCGGGAGAACATCGGGTTGAATTCAATGCCGAGGGTTTGCCGAGCGGGGTGTACGTCTATCGGATACAGTCAGGGAATTACGTCCAAAGCCGGAAGATGATTCTCCTCCGCTAGGTCAGAAGCTCGCAGTCATACTCAGAACCGCCCTCCTGCCAATCAGCGACCCGCCGAAAATCTGATAATGTTCACGGTCGAGGAGGTTGGTGACGTTGAGGCCGAGGCCAAGTTCTCTCGTGAGTTGATATGCAGCATTCAGATTGAATATCGCATAAGAGAGAATTCGCCCCTTGTAAATCCCCGCCGCCCAATCATAACTCGGCACAACTTTTCCGCTGATACCGATCTCCAACTCCTCGTGATGATAAGTCACGCCGGCGTTGACCTTGTGTTTGGGCGCATTCGGCAACAAGGCATCGTTCACATTCTGTTCCTTCACCTTAAAATCGAAGAACGCATAGTTGGCGGTGAACTGTACCTGCGACGAGGCATAATAATTCATTCCAACCTCGAAACCGTACTCGTTCACTCTGCCGGCATTACCGTATGACCAGACAGTGCGTGTAACGGTCTCTCCCGGGAGAACAATCTGTCCCGGATACCGCGGGTTGACATTGGGCGCCAGGTCGGTGATAAAATCCCTGAGTTGATTATAGTAGCCATCCACGGTAACGAATACCATGTTCTCAAATACTCCCTTGTAGCCGATTTCATAGCCGGTGATCCGTTCGACAATCAAATCCTCATTGCCAAAATACACAAGGTTGCGGATGGGATGGCGCACATTGAGAAACATCTCTGAATAGTTTGGTGCTTGAAAGGCCTTGTTAAACGTCGCACGGAGTGAATGCCCGACAATCGGCGACCACACCATCGCAAGTTTTGGTGAGAATTGACTTTTGTGAAGTGTGCTGCGATCCAAACGACCGGCAGCAATTGCCTTGATCTGGTCGGTGACCCTGTACTCCAGCTGCGTATAGAATCCGCTCAAGTTGTCATGATGCGCAGCGAGCGTCAACGTCCCTTCGGTATCGACATATTGATACTTATGAGCAGCGCCGAAGACGATAAAGAGCTGTTCCTCGAGAACCGAAAACCTGTATTGCACATCTGCCTGGCCGAGGAATGATTTCTCCTCCAGAGGAAGGCCGGTTGAGAGTGATACCTGAGGATCGATGGAGCTTCTCCCCGCTGCCCACAACTGGACGAACAGATGATCGCTGCTATAGCTCACACGGCCCCACGGTTTCACTGCCTTGGGAACCTGAACACGCCCGATTCCCGTCACAAGGATTTCATTCTCCACCTGTGTGGCACCACCCTCGATGGTTCCAACATCGCCGCTCTCGAATTCATAATCCACCCGCCCCGAACCATACGTTGAAGACACTTTTGCTCTATCGACATCAACCACCTCGGTATTCAGAAACGGATTAAACCCTGCATACTCGAACGGGAATGTCCTCCTCGAAATACTCCACGAATCTCCCTGAAACCTCCCGATGTTGGCCTTGTATGACCAGGGGCCACTAAACCCCGCATAACGAACGTCCGTGCGGATGGTGTTCTTTTCACCACCCGCTACTGTGACTTTTCCGCCAACAATATCACGTGGACGCGGTGTGAGGATATTGATAACACCATTGAACGCGTTAGCCCCGTACAGGGCTGAACCGGGACCACGGATGAGCTCGATCTTTCCAAGGTCCTCAACAGGTACAGAAAGCCCGTTCCACTCCTGCGAACCGAGGAATGCCACTGCCAAGTCTCTGCCATCAAGGAGGACAAGAAGCCGCCTGTTCAAAGAACTATTGAAGCCGCGGGTGTTCACATTAAAGTCATTGATTCCACTCTGCGCGATATCAACGCCCGGCTGACCCTCAAGGAGTTTTGGCAACTGACCGCTTACGGCGCTAAGTTTGATCTCAGCCGGTTCAAGAACCGAAACCGCGGCAGGAGCGTCCGTCACTTTCTCACCGCGTAACGATGCCCCAAACACCGTGACATCTCCGATTTCCACGCTCGCATCCGTCATCTCGATACTCAACGTTGCCACCGAACCGGATTGAACAGCGACATCCGGTATCACCTGTTGCTGATGGCCAATCAAGGTTATCGTCAATATATACACACCGGGAGGAACCCTCTCGATCTCAAACATTCCCTCGGTACTCGTTGATGCTCCGAGATTCGTGCCGCGGACAACCACGTTCACAAAAGGCAACGCCTCCCGGGTTTTCTTGTCTATGACCTTCCCCCGGATGATGCCTGTCGATTGCGCACTCAGCGGAAATGTCAGGCAGAGCCAGCTGAACACGATCAGAGCAAAACGGGAAAATCGATGGAGAGGATTATGAGGGAAAATCATGAGTGTATTTCTCCGAAATGGATGCATCAAGGAAGAATAACGTCATGCGCGGAAAGAAACCGGGACTCCCGATCAGCGTGGGAGCCCCGTCAATGTGACTAGAAATTCTTTTCCGTAAGGACCCGGAAGTGACCGAGGTTCTCGGTGTCTTCAACAATACGGACTTGCACGGGACCGATATCTTTGACAAGATGCAGTCGCGACGTCGTTGCATCGTCCTGAACGACACTGCCGCTCACAGTAATCCGGCGCCATGTGCGGGAACGGTACGCGGTATGTTGGGTATGTGCAGCGCTGCTGTCGGTGATAGTCTCCACTGCCTCGATTCTTCCAAAAATCTCCAGTCGAACCTGGCTGCCGCCGGTGCCGGTGAACGTGGAGTCGAATGCTACCCAGCTTGTCCCCGTTGAGCCCACACCCTGACTTGATCGCGCGACAGCAAACCACTTAAGGGTGTCCGAAGCGAGGGTTCCAACAGTGATTCCAAATGCTCTCTTGAAGGGACCGATGTTCTGCAGGAATTCAAATTCTCCATCGACAGCTTCCCGAACAAGAAGCGTCCGCGCGACCGTCACAACGAAACCTCCGGGACCGAATGGACCGGTTGTGCTATCGATTATGGCTGTGGCTGTACCACCCAGAGGACTGGGAGCGCTGTTTGAAGCAATCGTCCACACAGTCCGATATGAGCCGCTGGGATCAGGGACTTGCGTGCCTGAACCCGGAGCCGTGGCGTACCCGGTGTATGTGAACTTATGGCCGACCGTCAGGGGAAAGATATCATCGGTAATAGGAACAACCGTATTCCCGCCCGGAGGCGAGGCGGGATCATCCTCACACCCTGCCAGTACAACAAACAAGATCAATACCATTGCGGAAAACGAAAGCGCAAACAATTTGGGAAGCCGTCTCATAGGAAGACTCCTTAATTATGAGGGTGAGTGGGAAGTGAACTGCCGAATCGCGAGACCGCAAAAGATAACAGAGTGGTACATCAGAATCAAACATTGAACCGGAAGTGGACGATATCCCCATCTTCCATGACGTACTCCTTCCCCTCAATATGCAGCAGACCATTCTCTTTGATTGCCTGCTCCGAACCAAGCCGTTGTAGGTCTTCAAACTTCATGATCTCTGCCCGGATAAAGCCCTTTTCAAAGTCGGAATGAATGACACCAGCGGCTTGGGGCGCAAGAAATCCTTTGCGCAATGTCCAGGCATGAACTTCCTTCGGACCGGCAGTAAAAAAAGTAATAAGATGAAGCAAGTCGTACCCCTCGCGCACTACCTTGCTGAGACCGGATTCTGCCAACCCGAGTTCCCGAAGGAACCCCATCCGCTCTTCAGCCGGCAACTCGGCAACCTCGGCCTCGACTGCAGCGCTGACAGTAACAACCTTTGCACCTTCCTTTGCCGCAATCTCCTGTACGAGCTTGACGTACGCATTCTCCAATGCAACTTCCTTTTCATGCACGTTACACACATACATCACGGGTTTGTTGGTCAGGAGATGGAGCTCGCGCATCCAGAGCTGCTCATCTTCTCCCTGGACTTCCATATAGCGGACGAGACGTCCGGAAAGGAGGTGCTCTCTCACTCGGATAAAGAAGTCGGCCTCAGTCCGGCTTTTCTTGTCGCTCTTTGCTCTTCGTTCTGCATCGGTAAGTTTTTTCTCAACGGTATCCAGGTCCTTGAAGATCAACTCGGCTTCAATGACTTCGATATCTCTCTGCGGGTTGACGCTGCCATCAACGTGGACCACATTGGAGTCATCGAAACACCGCACAACGTGGGCAATGGCATCAACTTCACGAATATGGGAAAGGAATTGGTTCCCAAGTCCTTCACCCTTGCTTGCCCCTTTCACGAGGCCCGCGATGTCCATGAACTCAATCGTTGAAGGAATTACCTTTGGTGGTTGGTATAGCTTGACCAACACATCGATTCTCGAATCTGCAACTGCAACGACACCGATATTCGGATCAATGGTGCAAAACGGATAGTTTGCTGCTTCAGCGCCGGCCGAGGTAATTGCGTTGAAGAGTGTCGACTTGCCGACATTGGGAAGTCCTACGATACCACAAGTAAAGCCCATAAGCGCAGTTCACAGAGAAGTATTTCAGGATTGGCGACTAGAAGGTGTTTAAGAATCCGGCACAACATACGGAAAAAGCGATGGAGTTACAAACGGATAACTTACGCCGGCTTTGTCTTCTGCAGGGAAAGGATCTTCTTGAGTTCAACCAGATCCAGAAAGTCATGATCGGCATCTTTCCAGAGGGCGAGAAGTCTGTTACCGATTTCAAGCGTCATCCCTGCATCGCCAAGAGCGGCATAGACCCGTGTAAGGACGAGGAGGGCTGAGGGGCTGTTCGGATTGACACTGAGGGCAACTTCACATGCATCAAAAGCGTCTTCATACCGTTGTTCACGGACGTGGATCTCAGCAATCCAGCGGAACACTGAAGGGCGACTCAGGGGCGAGCTGTGCTGCAGGGCTTCCTCGCATTCCGTCAGGGCCAGTGCCATATAACCTTCCTCCAGTGCAAGGCGTGCACGCATCATGTGAAAACCCTGCATGGACCCTGTCTCGTCGAGATTTCTCCGATTGAGCTCTTGATGAATCCGCTCCACCAACTCCTTTGCTTCATCAAATTTCTTGACCTTGGTCAATGCGTTGACCAGTCCGAATTGCGCGTTGATATTCGAAGAATCAATAACAAGAACGTTTCGGTAGAGGGTGATGGCTTCATGATAGCGGCCGCGCTGAATTTCCAAACCGGCATCAACCGCCAATCGCGAAGCATCCAGTTGTTCGCTCTGGGGAAGAAAATTGAACCCCTCACGGAACTTCTGTTGCGCGGAGTCAAGCCTCCCCTGAATGGAATAGACCGTCCCTATTTGCTGCAATGCGTACCAATAGTCCGGTTTCAGTGCAAGCGATTGATTGTATTGGGCAAGCGCATCTTCGTAACGACCAACGCGAAGCAGTAGATCGGCGTAACTCGCTCGCGGGTCTGCAGCTCCCGGAACGAGACGGATATAGCGTTCCATGGCGCTGATGGCCTTTGCCTGTTCGTTCGCAGTAGAGTAGGCATATCCCAAAAGCATCACTGCAGGCGCGTACCCCGTATCGATCTCCACTGCGCGTTGATAATATTTGATTGCACCTTCCAGGTTCTTATTCTGCTCAACCAATGTTCCTCGAAACACGAACGGTTCAGGTTCATCCGGGCAGAGAACAATCAATGAGTCCGCAATTGCTGCGGCCTCCTGATCCTTGAATGTGATTCTTTTCTCCCACATTCTGATGAACAACTGCTCTTTCAAAGTGGCATGTCGGGATAGGTCAAGGGCTCTTGCTATTTGTTCGCGCCCGACCTTTTCATTTTGCGTACTCTGGTTCAGAATCGCGAGACGCGCCCATGCCATGGCGAAACTCGAGTCATTTGCCAAAGCTCTTTCAAATGATGATTTCGCTTCGCTGAAATAGAAATTCTCCCAATGGGTAAGGCCTTCATGATATGCGGTCAACGCCTCTGGAGAGAGAGTGCTCAGCTTCCGTTCCTCGTCGGCGCACCCTGCAAAGAGGGGAACGCACGCGACGACAAGAATAAGAGAGCGCAAATGATATACGGTATGGATTCTCATAGTTGTAAAGAGATCATACGGTGCCATCGTGATCTGGTTGCGGAATTGCAGAAGGAGCGGGAGAAATGACCGGCACTCTTTCAAGTATACTAGCCGATTTCAGTGCTCTGCGGGTGTTCTCGCAATGCCTTGAGGCGCTGCAGGCAGGTTTCAATTTTGTCGAGACTTTGGTTCATCACTTCAACGTAGTGCAGTTTCTTCTCTGTATCGTACTCCCCGGTTTCTATGAAGTACGCTGCCATGCGGAGTACTCCCAGAGGACTGTTAATATCATGCGTGATCTCTTTGATGCCGGATTTTAGGCGCTCCAGTTGTTGCTCAAGTTCCCCGCTTTCCTGCTCACTCATAATACCCTTTTCTTGGTAGCTCATCAGCTTGTCTGTTCATCAAGAAACGCCGGCTTTTCTGATCTGATTAATGCGACAATTGTCTTTACGAGGACATCAACATCGGTCAATTTGTCAAGAGCATAATCAGCAACAGTGGATTTGAGCTGTTTCCGTGTTTTCTCATCGAGATAGGCGGAAACAACGAGAACCTTCATGTCATGATCTGTTTTGCGGTTCTTCAGCAGTTCGAGCACTTGCATACCGTCAACCTTGGGCATACGGATATCAAGAACAACGAGTTGGGGTCTGATCTCACCTATGAGTACCAACCCCTCATAACCATCATCGGTTGTGGTGACTTCCACATTGGGGAGTTCGGCTTTCACTGCACTTTTCAACATTTGGGAATAGTCGATATCATCGTCAATGATGAGGGCGTTGGTGGTTCGCTCATCAACAAAATCGAACGGAATATCCATCCCGGTCGCGTCAAGAAATTTCTTGATGTTCGCCGGCCATACGCGGTAATGTCCGCCATACGTGGTGAATGCCTTCAACCCCCCATCGTAAATCCAGTTGAGTACGGTTTTCTTACTCACACGACATACTTCTGCAACCTGTCCAACACTCAGGGGTTTCTTGTGAGTCATTTACAGTCGTCTCATGGTTTTGATTTGCTCAGTTTACTCGATTAAATATACTGCTCAAATCTATTGAAGTCAAGCCTCTTAGAAGAAAAGCCGGAAGTTCTATGCAATCCTAGTGTCGCGGACTTTCAATATTACTGATTTCTCTCAACAAGTCCTTCTTAGTAAATGAGGATTTGCTCATCAGGCCCGATACATAGTTACCGAGCTGAACTTGGGCATCCATGTCCATTTCCATGGAGGTGAGGACGATGATGGGGATCGATCGGGTTGCAGGAATCTGCTTGAGTTGGTACGCTACATTGAATCCGGATATTTCCGGCATGATGAGGTCAAGGATAATCAAGTCAGGGTGTTCCCGGGCAGCCAGCTCAACTCCGTCCCGACCTTGAAAAGATTTGATGACCTTATATCCTTCATTTTCCAGAATCACCTGGATCAGATCCGTAGCAGCGCGATCATCATCAATGACCAATACTGTAGGTCTCCGTTGGTCGGGCTTGGGGATGAGATGAACACGATTCAGCGCAGTGAGCAGATCCTCTTTGTTAACCGGCTTCACAAAATAATCGACCGCCCCAAGACTGAAACCAATGTTCTTTTCATCAATAATCGAAACGATAATGATGGGAATATGTTTGCATAGAGGATGGCGTTTCAGTTCTTTCAGAACCTGCCATCCATCCTTGATAGGCAGCATCAAGTCGAGTGTGATAACGCTGGGACGCAGACGCTTTGCCATCTCTACCGCCTCAGCTCCATCGCGTGCTACTTCGACGCGGTAACCGGCTGACTCGATATGCATGCGTAACAATTCACCGGCTTGTGGCGCATCCTCAATGATAAGCGCGAGCGGCTTCTCTCCCGAATTCCGTGGCATGTTCTCCCTTTCAAGGGCATCGAGCAACATTCCGGCATGCATGAGTTTTTCGGAAGTTGAATCAACAACCATGGGAATCTTGAACGAGACCTTGGTACCCTTTCCCCACTCACTTTCAACCCAGATTGACCCCCCGTGCAGCTCGACAAGCTTCTTTGTGATCGCCAAACCAAGCCCGATGCCTTGCTGATTGAACTCTCTACCACTGCTGGCCTGCCGAAACGGCTTGAACAAGCTGCTCACTTCCTCGGGTCTGATACCAATTCCGCTATCACACACTTCAAAATGAATATCATTCCCCCGTCGCTCCGATTGCACTTTGACACATGCTGACCGATGACTAAACTTTATGGCATTTGATACGAGGTTGATCAGAATCTGCTTAAACCGGGTCTGGTCGACGACAACCTCATCAATTTCCGGAGTGAGAGAAAACTGCAGGTCAATCTGTTTTTCCGCGATAGCAGCGGAGAGTACTCGCCTGACACTTTCCTCGAAATACGAGACCGGATAGCTCGCAATATGAAGCTCAAGACGCCCGGCTTCAATCTTCGACAAATCAAGGATGTCGTTGATTATCTGTTGCAAATGCCTTCCACTGGTATTGATGTTGAGCATGAACTCTTTGATTGACCCGGGAGATAACTCATCAAACTGCGTCGTCAATAATTCGGAGAAACCGATGATCGAATTCAGTGGTGAACGAAGTTCGTGGCTGAAGGTTGCGAGAAATTTCTTCAGCGTGTCACTGGCCTCGGTGGTCTTTTGTGTTTGGGCTTCAAGCTCAAGATTTTTCGTTCTTAGCTCGTCAATCAGTCTCTTCCGGCTCATGCCACTGGCCAGCTCGTTTGCCACCACCGAAAGAATCTCGAGATCAGCCCCGACAAACTTCTTCTCTTTGATCGTCACGACTTCGAGCACTCCCTGAACATCCCCTTGCACAATCAACGGAAGCACCATGAGGGTTTTCACTTTCAAGTCCCTCATTTCCTGAGCGCTATGCGATGCAATGGTGCTCTTGCTGATGTCATCGACGAGAAGCGCTTCCCGCTGATACGCTGCGCGGGCTGCGAGATACGGTGCGTCCGGTACTACGCGCTGATGAACCAGATCCTGCGGGAACTCCATATCGAACAGTGCGGGAGCGACGAGGCGCACCTCATTCCCCCGCGGATCGAACAGGTAAATACAAACGAACTTTGCCGGTATGTCGAACAAGAGAGCAATCTTCTCTGCAGCTCGCAGGCAGAGTTCGTCGAGATGTTTGGAGGTGTTGATTGCTTGGGAAATCTCGACAAGGATTTCCTTGCGACGCTGGTCACGCTTCTTTTCGGTGATGTCCTGCAAGAACACCGACAGCCCGGTCTCGGCAGGATAAATGCGCATATCATACCATGCCTCGAATCTCTCATCTTTGTACGAGGTCTCAAAACTCTGAAAGACTTTTGTTTCCATGGCAAGGCGGTACTTTTCGCCAAGGGTTGCTCCAGCCGCATTCGGGAACACGTCAAAAACATTCTTGCCGAGAACCTCTGTCGCTGAAAGACCGGTACCTTCAGCTGCCGCCTTGTTCCAATAGGTAATGCGGTAATCATTGTCCATTGCGAAAAAGCCGCCACTGATGCTTTCGAGAATGCTTTCGTAGCTCAGTTGTTGTGGCATTGTCTCTCCAAAAAACTGGTCAAACTGGTAGGGATTTAGAATGGTCTGTAAATATACAATTCTACAACAAAATGCAAGGTCTTTGTTTAACGTTTACTTTAGGTGGGGTCGACAAGTGCTGGAATCGGGACATGCCAAGGTTTAGGTCCTTGGAACAAGTGCGGAAGAACAGCCATCCGGGAGAAAAGGACAGGATCGACAGGGCTTCTCTAACGTATTGAAATTAAAATTAGTTATGGACTGAATGATGCTCCGCATGTCTGCTTCCATGGCAGAGAAATCATCGAGTTCATAGGTCATCCTGACCGGTTTGGCAAGGTGATTAGTGAACAGTAGCGTTGCATTGACCCGATCAACTGCCTTCGTTTTATGGACAAGAAATGCATAGAATCCAAGTTGAGGCATATAGAAATCAGATCTTTGCTGAAGTTCACTGAAATCGATAGCATCAGTCTTGTAGTCAACCACGTGCCAGATACCCGAGGGCTCTTTGAATAACCTGTCGATTTTCCCTGTTAAAAAATCATCGCCAAAGGTTGTGGTAATCGTACACTCCGTTTTCTGCTCGGTCCCCTGCAAAATGTCAAGCCACACTTGAGATTCAAGAATGCTTTTGATTGTTTCAGTCATTTCGTTTACGATACTCTCCACCTCACTCTGGAAAGCGAATGTTGAAACCACGGCTTCTCTTACAATATTTCTTAGCGCTGCAGATGAACCTTCAACCTTGTCAATTCGCTCCATGATGTGGTGAAGGAGAGACCCGCGAGTCGAAGCTGCAAGCTGGGACTCTTCATCCTCAACTTCAGGTTCACTGGATGATATGGGAGATGCATCGGGCAATCCAAGTATGTATCGCAGGTAGTACTTGGCGGGACATTCCTTGTATGTACGAATCTTGCTGGCCGAGAAAATTTCACCCTTGTTTTGGCCCTGAATCGCTTCGATATGGAGCGACCCAAACTCTCTTGATAGTGGAGATAACGGTTTGGCGCCGACCACACCCATGAGATCCTGGTTACGCACGAGGTGAACACGAAGTGGATGTTCTTCGTTGGTTGAGATGCCATCGCCATTCACCACCGCAGTCATGACTCTTCGTTCAATAACATTCTCCAACGGAGGCCCTTTCAGGCCTAGCCCTTCGGATAACCATTGCATATATGAAGCCTTCTTCTCCGCCGTGAGTGGACTTGAGAGAATCAGCAAATCCCGGGCACGGGTGCATGCAACATACAGTACACGTTTTTCCTCGGCGATGCTCTTGGATCGGGCTCGATGCTTCAACAGAGTCGTGACGGCGGGCTGGTCTTCCTCATCGGAGGACAATTCAAGCCCAATGCCAATAGTGTCGTCCATGAAGGGTGCCCTGTCATGCTGAAACGATGCCTCAAGCCCGGGCAGAACCACAACCGGAAACTCCAGACCTTTAGCAGCATGAACAGTCATGATCTGAACAGCATCGCGCTGCACGTCAATCATTCCTTGTCCCTCCTGTTCCTCCTCTTCAATAAGGCGCTTGAGTCGTTTGACAAAGTCGTACAGGTTGACAAAACCGCGCCCCGCGAATGTTTCGGCAAGATGACGCAGCTTTCCAAGGTTTGCCACGATCTGGTCGCCACGAGGGATCCCTGCCGCAATTCCCATGTAACCGGTACGCTGCACAATTCTCGTAATCAGCTCCGGGACCGTAAGCCGCTGAGATAGAACCATATCTTCAGATAACATCTGCAAGGCGCGCGCCAGGGATGGAAATCGGTCGGACTGCGATTTGTCCGAGGTAAAATGTTGCCAGAGTCCACCGGCACGATGGTCTCCAGCCGCCTCATACAGCTCCGCGTCCGAAACCGTGAAGAACGGCGATCGGAGAATACCGGCCAACGCAACGTCATCCTCAACATTCAAAAGAAAACGGAAGTAGTTATAAAAATCATAGGTCATCTGGGTTTGAAAGTACCCGATGCCGGCCGTTACGAGATAAGGAATGTGATAGTGCACCAACGACTGCTCAATGTCATCCAGAAGTCGTCTGCTTCTCATGAGAATTGCAATGTCACGGAACTGAAGATCATGCCCCTGTTCGTTTTTATCGAACACTTGATAGTGTGACGCTTGGAGCTGCAGAATGCGGCGGGCGATCATCTCGCCTTCCCCGGGTCCCGTGGTATCAAGTTCCCCCTGTTCACGGACGAGTATTTCGACCCGCCCCGTCGATTCATTCCCGCGTGCTTTGACGAGCGGCTCGTACCCGACTTCATACGCTGCCTGGACACCCACTGATTTTTTCATGAGCGGTGTAAATATCAGATTGACAAACGCCGCCAGATCCCGCAATGGCCGGAAGCTCTCACCGAGCACCACTGTTCCCCACAAGCCGGATGCTTCCTGAATATCCATCCGTGTCTTCTCGAATACGCTGACGTCGGCATTTCGGAAGCCGTAGATCGACTGTTTTGGATCACCGACAATAAACAGATTTCCCGTTTTCAGGTCGCTCACCAAAGGAAGCAGTATCTCATATTGCAGTTTGTTGGTATCCTGATATTCATCAACCATGATATATTTGTACCGTTGCGCAAGGCGCGAACGTATTGGTTCACGCTTCAGCAGGTTTCTGGTTCGCAGTTGCAAGTCATCAAAATCCAACTGACCATTTTCCAGTTTTGTTGTTTCATAACGCTCAATGGTCTGTTGGTAAATCTTCAGCAAGCAACGGGTTGATTGCAGGAGGATTGTATGGAGGGGATTGGGCTGAGGACCAAGCACTGTCTCAACTAGAGCACCAACCAATTTCCTTTGCTTGCGCAATCGTTTGGGAATCTCCCCATCAATCTCAGCACCCCCCATCAACGATTTGTAGAGGGTTCCACCTTTGGTGACCATCTTGTCCACAAGTTGAAGGAACTCGCGAGCGCGGATGTGGACGTCTGCCGTAGAAAGGAACCTGCGCGTATCAGCCCGCACTGCAAGCGCTTCCTTCCCTCTTGCGGATTCCGCAACCTCCGACACATCTTCCTCCAGAGTCTTTCCCTCCAATTCCTTCCGGAGGCGTTCATCGAGGAGAGAATTCCAAAAAGCCAGCACGTTGCCATCGGACTGGGTATACAAGCCCCCTTCCCCCACAAGGCGCTCCACTTGTTCGCGATGATGACACAATTCTGCAACACTGCGCAGCACAGCCGACTTTCCCAGTCTCCGGACAAGGTCAAACACCTCGCCACGGAACGCTTCGTCCTCTTTGCTTGCCAATACGCTGTAGAAGGTCTCTCGAATTGCCTCTTGCAACAAGAATTCCTGATCGATTCCTTCGAGGACAACAAATGATGCGTCGACACCGGCTTCCACCGGATATTCGCGCAGGATCCTTGAACAAAATGCATGGATCGTACCAATAACGGCGGCGGGAAGTTGTTCGCGGATTGTTTCAAGTTGCTGGCGAGTGCGATCGTCAGCCGTATTTTTCAGTTTCTGCGATACACCGGCAGCCACTTTGCGTTTGAGTTCGCTCGCGGCCTTCTCGGTGAACGTAATGGCTACAACTTCACTGACGTCGGCGTTCCCGCTGAGAAGAATGTCGAGGTACCGCTCGACGAGGACCCTGGTTTTTCCGGAACCGGCGTTCGCAGTAACACACAGATGTCGCGTATGATCGAGTGCGAGAAGTTGGGACTGTGTAAGCATGGGAAGTAAATAAAAAGGCATCCCGCGCTGCTGCACGGAATGCCCTTAAAGATAATAGAACTCAGGCCGTTGTCAATGAGATTCGGTTTCGCCTTCCCCGGAGGACTACTTCTTTACTTCATCATCCTTCCGCTCAATCGTTTGTCCCGGACTCTCATTCTCGAACAGCATGTTCACGGGTACGATACGGGTTTTGGCACTGTTGATTCCCAGCGGAAGCATCGAAATTAATTTATCCTCCTCCGCAATCCGATCTGCCACCGGTGACACATACTTGATCGGAGACGGTGCATTGGAGAGCATCGCTTCCTTCAGTCCCTTTCCGTCTTCCACCACGATGGCCACTTTGAGATTCTTCGGGTCAATGTGCTTCTTCACCGCCTTGTTGACATCAGCTACGGTCAACGACTTCAATTCGCGATCAATGCGGTCGATGTAGTCATCCGTTCCATAGAACTCCGAGTCCATTTTGTACCCGAGCCTGCGATCAAGTGTCTGTGCCCAGAGTTTCGAGTAATTGAGGACGAACTTCCGCGTTTGCTGAAACTGCTCCTCGGTCAACCCGTCTTTCACAAACTTCTCCAGTTCATACACGGCAGCACGAACGGCAAAGTGGGCGTTCTCCGGTTGCACAGGTCGTAACCAGATGCTAAAGTATTGCTGGCGCAATGGTGTGTTCACATCAGGAAAGCGTGAACCACCCACACCACCGATAAACCGTTCGATGTAAGAATAATCGCCGTAGTTTAGTCCTCGGTCGCCGCGCAATCGGTTCATTAATACACCGTTGAATGTGCGATGCTCCCCGAAATAGGAATTCGCCACCATCAGCGCATAGAAATCTTTGTCCTTGCGGGTGACGGAAAGTGGATGTCCCATCGAGATTCCCGTGGCACGTGCAGGTTTCTCCACGTAGTCGATCTCAAGTCCTTCGGGCTTCATTACTTCAGGAAGGGCGACAGGAGTGAACTTCCCGTCGGGCAACGTATTGAAGTCCTTCCTGATTTGATCGACAAGTGATTTCGGATAGCCGCCCGCAATGCCAACCCAGATGTTGCCTGTGGTGTACATCTTCTTGTAGTAATCTTTTACGTCTTCGAGCGTAGTGGATTTCAATCCCTCCACCGAGGCTCCGGCAGTCCCGTAGGGATGGTCTTTGAACATGGCTATTGTAAACGCCTCTTTGCCGAGGTTCTCGTCATCCGTGCCGCGCAGGTTCTTCTCCAAAAAACTCAACGCCAGGTCCTTATTACGTGTGAAATCATCAGGATCGAACCGCGGATTAAGAATCAGGTCGCTGAAGATCTTATAGAATTTGTCGAGATGATCTTTGTGTACATTTCCAATAAATGTGGTGATCTCCTTCTCCGGGGCGACATTGATACCCGCTGCCCACGGATACATTCTTGCAACAACTTCCTGGTACTTCAAATCCTTTGTGCCACCTTGTGCGATCATAAATGCTGTAAGGGCGTTGATGCCTTCCTTCCCTTTCCAGTCATTGATGGAACCAGCCCGCAAAATCACGCGGAACGAAATGAGCGGCGAATGCTCACTCTGGATCTCCGTGATCTTTACCGGAGTCTTGGCGACCAATACATTTGCGGTTGCTCCGGCAATAAACGCCATAAAGAGCATGATGATAAAACGTCTCATTGTTTTGCTCCTTCCATCGTCAACAGAACTACCGTGCGGTTGTTTGGACTGAAGTACTTGTTCGCCACCATCATGATATCTTCCGGCGTCACCTTGTCATACAAGGCGTACACACGGTTCACTGCCTCCGGGTCGCCGGCAATTTGTACGTAGTGACAGAGACTGTTCGCAATTGCGTCGGCATTGTTCAAGCCCATTGCATAACCGTACTTCATGAATGATTTTATCTCTGCGAGGTTCTCGGCTGAGACGAGTGTGGTCTTTGCCTTCTCTATTGCTGCATAGATTTCATCACGTACTGCATTGATGTTCTTGGGATCCTTGATGCGGGTGAAGATTTGAAACAATCCGGGATCACGAGAGTCCGGTTGACCACCCTGCACAAACTCCACCGCCTGTTGCTCGATCACCAGCTTTGTAAACAACTCTGATGTTTGTGAGAACAATACCTGCGAGAGCAAATCAATTGCTGGCATGTCGATCTTTGAATCGCTGAATGTCGGGCCATGATAGCCAATGGCAAGAATCGGCAATGTTTCCGACTTCCAGGGCAGTTCAACGAATTTCTCTTTTGTCTGTGGCGGATCGATGGGGACATCCAGTGTGTATGTCCCGCGTTTCCAATCACTGTAGTACTTCTTCGCAAGAGTCAGAAGCTTGTCATGCTTCACGTCGCCCACCACGACGAGCGCGCAATGTTCGGGCCGGTACCAGCGATCAAAAAATGTAAGACTGTACTGGTACTGATTCGGCATGTCCATGATGTCTTTCAGGAAACCCATCGTGGTGTGTTTGTAGGTGTGTTGTTCGTACGCGGCTTCGCGCAGTTTCTCGAAAATCGTCATGAACGGACTTGAGTAGTTCTTGTTATACTCACCAAGAATCGCCCCCGCTTCTGTTTTGAAATCCTCAACAGTATACTTCAAGTTCTTGAATCGATCCGATTCCAAATCCATGATCGTCTCGAGAGCCTCTGCACTTGCAAGTGTATGATACGCTGTGTAGTCGTCGGTGGTGAAAGCATTATTGTCCGCGCCGATGGATTGCAACGCCTTGGTGTAACCATCCTTGGAATATTTCTCCGTCCCGCGGAACATCATGTGTTCGAAGAAATGCGCAAACCCGGAAAGTCCGGGCTCGACTTCGTTGCGCGATCCCGCGCGAACGACGGTGTAATATGAAATGATTCCCGGACTGTCGAACGGAATCGAAATCACCTTCAGCCCGTTGTCAAGTACGGACTGATGGATGGGATAGGGAAATACCTTGCGTGACTCATCGGGAGGTACAGCAAAAAGCTGTCCCGATACCAACGCAAGGAGCACAAGAATAATCATGATTCTGCTCATGAATCCTCCGATAGTGAAATTGGTTGAAATGTGATGATTTGCAGCAATTCTGAGGTTGACCAAATTGATGGAGTAGTACGGATACTTGTACGGATAAATGAGAAAGAGTTGCGATAAATTCTTCCCTCCTTCGCCCTATTCGAGCTTATTCCAATCCACAATCGAAACCACCAATCGGGGGACCTGCTGGAAGATCGGCTGGAATGGAGAACTTCACCCCGCCTGGGTCATCCTCGAACATCTTGATCAATGAAAGCGCAAACTCAAAGTGCGCGCGCTGAGCAACGTCCTTCATGGTTTTCTCTTCTCGCTCAAGACTTCCCTTCAACTCATTGATCTTCAGAAGCGTAATGCCACGCGCCTGCGACGATGCCCGTTCGTTTGTTGCCAGCGACATCAGGTTGTTGAGTACGACATTGTCCACAACACGCCTGATCTCTGCGTGATATCCGGTTCCATGTGTGGCGTACCACGTCCCATCGAGCAATTCGTCAATCACTTCTTCCAATCCGGGATATTTCTTGTCACGGGAGTGATACTCAACCAGACGTGCAGCGCGCGCCGGATTGAGTATCAGACTTACCGTTAGTTGAGCTGATGCTTCAGCAGCCGAGAGAGGATCAAAAGTCATTCCCGTACGACCACGGAAGTGTTCTTTGGTCTTGTCGTATCCGGCCGGACGCGGTGGAATCAAAGCAAGCATTCTCTCCGAGAGTGCAAGAACATCAGGTGTCAGGGTCATCATGAGAGACCGCAGAGCGCGGCGCTGCTCATTGGGTGGAACCATTGTTGTCGGCAGCTGGCCATCACCGCGGAGTGCATAGGTGTACTGCAAACCGCCAAGCACTTTTACTGCAGCCTCAACCTGATAACGGTGTGATAGATATACCGGGACAAGTACATCCTCCAACATTGCCATCGGTGCGCCTGTCCGGATTTTTTTCTCAGAGAAATTCCGCAAAGCGACTGCGCGCACCTGCATAACCCTGTTCAGTTCGTCCACTGCGTTGGCACCATTGTCCCAGAGATGAGTTTGCGGATGAGCGCTCCCTTGTGGCCGCGCATCCTGGTCAGTGAGAAAAATAAGACCACGGGAAGCAGCATTCAGAATAATGTCATTCAGCGCTTTCTTTTCGTTCGTGCCAGGAGGGAAATCCTGATAGCCATAAGCAATCGTCACCTTATCCCACTCGCCGATACCGTCAGCATACGCACGGGAGATATCAATCGTTGAGTCGGCATTGAGCGTTGCAAGCGGATGCGGGTAATCCATCACCGATGCACGATTCGCTGCACTTGCGATGTAGTTATGTTGAAGGCCAAGCGTGTGCCCGACTTCATGTGCAGAGAGTTGCCGGATGCGCGCAAGCGCCATCTGTTCCATACGTGGGTCGGTGACATTGCCATCTTCGTATTCTGCTACCAGTCCCTCTGCGATCAAGAAATCCTGACGAACGCGGAGGGAGCCAAGGGTAACGTGCCCTTTGAGAATCTCGCCTGTACGCGGATCGACGATTGCATTGCCATACGACCAGCCGCGCGTTGCACGGTGGACCCATTGGATGACGTTGTACCGGGCGTCCATCGGATCTGCGCTGTCTGGTAACAGTTCCACCTTAAACGCGTTGCTGTACCCTGCCGCTTCAAATGCCTGATTCCACCAGCGCGCTCCATCAAGAAGCGCAGACCGGATTGGCTCGGGCGCTCCACGGTCAACGTAATACACGATGGGCT
>CAZIHJ010000016.1:0-4057 GCA_964538485.1 uncultured Chitinophagales bacterium
CGACCGGGGTCTGCGCCCGTGAGTTGGATGAGCGCGTTATCCGGATACTCTCCTTTGAATCCACCCGTCCATCTCAGTCGGACTCTGTCTCCGACCTGGAAGTCTTTCGTGCCATGCCTGTGCCCGCTGCCCCAGAGAAACGAGCCGCCGGGTTTGCCGTGTCCACGGCCTCTGTCTGCAAAGTCTAATGCGATGCTCGTCCCTTTGATTCTCAACTCGTGACCAAACTCCCACACCTCAAAGCCGAGTGTGTCGGTCAGGTAGTATCTATTGGGGTTGCCTGTGACCTGAAAGTTGAACGTCCCGAAGAACCCGCGCGATGTTATTGTCCAATGCGTATCCGGTTTCAGGATTGTGCCTGTGATTGCATCGGTAAACTGTGGAACCAGATAGACAAACGGCCTGCTGTTGAGTGTGTCTCTCTTCTCTTCTATGAACGTCATGTAGATGTCCTGTTCAGAACCGGTGTGCGGACCGATGCTCTTGACGCCGAGGTAGTTCAATGAATCTCTTATGTAAATGGGGACATCCGCACCGTGACCGCTCTCGATCATGGCTTCCTGCACCCTGAACGAGTCTGCCGTTTGTTCAAACCGGTAGCTGAGTGTAATATCCGCTCCACCGATACCGAAGATATCTTCGATGCGCGTGGTGGCTTCTTTCACTCCGGCGCTTGCCGGGTCGCCATGGACTTTGACGCCTGTTTCAATCAGCGCATTGTGGACTCGCGCTCCGAGACTGTCGGTCACCGTTGCTATCATCCGGTAGTCAACTCCGTTGGAGGAGGCATGGAGATAGAGCGTCAGGTCTCTTCCGCTCAGCAGGTCATTGAAGTTCGTGGTGTTCGTGGGGACGAGCCGTATGCCGGAGAGTGTGCCGAGTGTTCCACTCGTAAGTTGGCCATCGCTCGCCGATGAAGTTTGGTTGCTTGGCCCCGTGGATGGTATTATCTCCAACCAGTTCACTCCCTTGATCGCCTTGGAGTCCATCGGCTCAAGCTTGAGCTTCACCGCTCCCTGGTCGTATGCCAGCAGCTTGTAATAGTACCGGACGTTGTTCTTGAGTCCGCCGGGCAGGTCGCTCCCAGTGTCGATAAACTCATGCGCAAGTGAGTCGAGCCCCCATCTTCTTATCTCTGTGTAGGTTCCTTCCTCGGTTGTCGACCGCAGCAGCCTGTACCCGTAAAACGGTTTGCCGAGTGTTGCCGGTATCAGCGAGTCCACTGCCGTCTCTGCGCTTGCGTCCCAGGTGAGCTTTACCGCGCGGTTGAGCGGCTGGGCGCGAAGCTGGGGCGATGGTGGGCCTGAAAGCTTCAAGCGGAAATTGCTGTTGTACATCCGTTTGATAAAATCATCCATCAACAGCAAATGCGGGAGACTATCCGAGAAAATGAAGGAGACGGCGTAACGGACACTCTGCCCCGGCGACATGGGAAAGGGGCCGGAAAGGAGAAGCGGCTCGTGTGCATAATTAGGATTACTTGCCACGGAATCCGGTCTCGCCGGGGGCACAGTAATGTTCTTGTATACAATCGAGTCTGTTGTGTTCTCATGATGAAGGCGTCTTAGCACACCGTTGGCGTCTATGTAGTAAGTAACGGTATCCGAGGGGACCACACTCTTTAAGTTGACTGGTGAATTTGAATAACCATTCGGTGTCTTTAACAAACCATAGCCAAGTGTTGGTGGTGTCGGTGTCGCAGTCCATTGAACCGACCAGACCGATGATGGCAAAGGTCTGACAACGGCCAGGTTGCGTGAAGGCTGCTGTGTATAGCGAAAACACCTCGCAGGGGGCAAACTTACTTGAGAAGAGCGCATTATCATCAAGCTCGGAGAGAACGCAATGAAACAGCTATCCAGAATAGAGTCACTCTTATTGAAAAGATCATATTGGAAAACGACAATGTCCTTCGCTGGCCCCTCTCCCCATGTAAAAATTCTCAATTGGAACTCAATGCCAATTGGAACGCTCGGTCCATTGGGACCTTGGTAGAAGGAATCGCCACGCGTGTCCGTGTCTTTGTAAACACAGAATAAGTCTTCATCAGAAACAACGACAGGAGGATATAGTCGGCGCAGAAAGGGTGACGCCACATATACTGTATCATTATTTACAAGACGGATTGGCCAATCATAGGTGTTGTTTCCTGAGATATTCACTCCCGTGCTGTCGTAATCCAAGCTGGAATAGACAATGTAGTTCGGATCGTCAACATACCTCCATCCAATCCCATTAAAGACACTGTCGTATCCAGCTAATGGGTCTCCGATCCAACCGGGCACAGTCTGATTGCCGACCAGCTCAAGCGAGTTTTGCATGCAATTTAATTCTGAACGGAGGCGGCTGAAATTCTGGTCAGAGGCAAGATACCGCCCCTCCTTCTTTGCGAGAAAGACTAGACCGCTGTAGTGTTGACTTGCATACAAATGGGAAGAGTTTCGAGGCCAGTGAGCATAAGCATAGGAAAGGTTTATACAATCGGCCGAACCCCAGAGCATGCCGTCATTGTAGATAGAGAATTCAAAATTACTGAGTCGGCTGGTTTGTCTGTATGTGGTTCCAGGTATCTGCCCGTTCGCACATTCACACAACGCAAGGAATATTGTCATCACCCTTGCAACATGAAAGCAATGTGTGGGCCTAAACATTACACTTATCCTTCGATTTCTGCTGTCTTGTTGCTATTAAAACAATTGTGCGACCAAACTATGTTGGCCGCACATGAGAAACACAAAGCGGGCAAATACTCAACGCTAACAAGGACTATTCGGGCACCCAAAGGAACACCAACTGTTACAACCAACGGGGAAGGTTGGGTCACATGGATACGCGCACGTGCATGGCGCCGTTACCCGACATTGGCTTGCAACATAGCAATTGTCCAAGCTGCATTCGCTGCCGTCCGCCTTTGCGATTTGAAAAAAACCCATTGTCGCAATCACCACTGCGATTACGACAACTGTAAACCCAGCAAGTGTCTTCAAATACCAAGGTTTCAGTATTTTGAACCAAACTCGTTTTGCTATCCAATGGGCTCAAACCATCTAAGAGAAAGGTATCTCCAACCTGTAGAGGAGTGATGCGTTGTGGGTTGCGCAGTTGAGAAACCTTCTCTGTGAGCAGATATACCTGAACCAAAAGAACTGCTACAACGATGTGGAGGAAAACGAAGTAGGCTTTCGCGGTCAGTAACTGTTGAACAAAGCCCTTCGGCTGGCGGGGGGAGGTCTGGCTGGTTTCTTCAGGCGTCATGGCAACACCTTTCAAGATTCTGCGGATAACATACACAAACCGTGGCGGGTTGTCAATACCTGCGGGGGTTAGGTCTACCGGGAGGTGGGGAATATTGCACACGGAAACCGGGCGGCTCCGGTCGTCCACTATTTATGCATCGCCTTTCTTGCTTTTTTGAACACTCCGTCGAACATCGGTTCCGTCAGCCGTCCGGTAAACGTATTCTGCTGACTCGGATGGAACGATGCGATGAACGTGTATGCGCCAAGTTCGTATGCCGCGCCGTGAGCGAACTGTGGTTTCCGCTTGAGTTCGATCAGCCCCAATTCCCGGTATGCGCCAAGCGCTGCCTCGAACCCGATTCTGCCGAGGCCAATGATCACGCGAACATTTTTGAGCAATGTGATTTCATCCAGCAGATAGCGCCGGCAGTTGGTTATTTCACGCGGCAGGGGTTTGTTCAGCGGTGGAGCGCAACGGAGCGTGGCGGTAATGTAACAGTCGGTGAGTTTCAACCCGTCGTTGCGGTGGAGTGACGCGGGTTGATTGGCAAAGCCCGCTTTGTGCAATGCGCGAAACAACCAGTCACCGCTCCTGTCGCCGGTGAACATGCGTCCGGTACGATTGCCGCCGTGCGCAGCGGGAGCGAGACCCACGAGCAGGAGTCGCGCTTTTGGATCTCCGAATCCTGTGAGCGGTTTGCCCCAGTACTCTTCGTCCGCATAGCGCTTCACTTTCTCGCGTGCAACGGTCTCGCGCCACCGGACGAGCCGCGGACAGAGGCGGCAGGTGGTGACACACGCGTTAAGCTCACGCAAAG
>CAZIHJ010000016.1:4157-17708 GCA_964538485.1 uncultured Chitinophagales bacterium
TAAAACCTCGTGCTGAGCACATGGGGCAGCATTGCGCGCCACGTGGGCCAATCGTGCGGCACATCGTGACCCCAGAGATCGACATGATGCGGAATGGACTTGGCGGAGAGTATGTGGGAAAGCTGCATCGAACGCTCCGGCGCTTCGTAGTCACCCTGACCGGAGAGAAGATAGATGTGGTACTTCGAGCGAAGTTTGGAGAGAACACCCTCGTCATTCAGGTTGGGGAGATAATCCACGGGACTGTTGAAGTAACAATTGTCGTCATAGTAGCCGTCGGAGTACGCTTTGATATCATACGAGCCGCTCATGGCAATCGTGCCATCGAACACATCCGGTCGCCTGAACAACGTGTTGGCTGCATGCAGCGCGCCCAGACTTGCACCGGTCGTGATGATGGAGGTGTTATCGCTCGTCATATTTCTGATGAACGGCACGACCTCATCAACGATATATTGGTTGTATTGTTGATGCCGCACGGCGCGGTACGGCGGAGGAACGTGCTCATTCAACCAGCTCTCGCTGTTGATGCTGTTGATGGAGAACGCTTTGATCTTTCCCGAGTCAATGAACGGCTTGATGGCATCGATGAGATAGAATCTCTCGTACTCGAGGTAGTCGGCGGCCGCCGTGGGGAACATCAGCAACGCCAGACCGTAATGGCCATAGACGGCAATTTCCATTTGCTTGTTCAGGTTGGGGCTGTGCCAGGAATGAATCTCGCGTTGCATACGTTCCTCGGTGAAAATGCCAGAATGGGAAAAATGAGAGGCGCAGGTTTTGAAAACCTGCGTGAAATTATACACAAGAGGATTCTGAAAAGCAAACAGACGGGCAGAACACGCCCGCCTGTATTATGGAAATCGGTCTTCTCTCAATTAAAATAGAATCTTCCCGTCACCAGCGTTGAGGTGCTGAAGCGAATGTCCGTTTCTTCTTTTGGTATGTCCCGGCTCATTTCAATTGCAACACCAAGCGCATGCTTGATACCGAAACTGAATTGTTCGTTGGGGAAGTATTCCCCGCCGAGCACTGCCGCGACAATCACCGTGTTCTGCGGATCCGGCTCAATGGCAAAGAAGCCCGCTTGTCGTGCATTCCGAAATACACCCTCCACACCGACATACGGCGAGACCTGGTCCTGCGTGAGATGGTACAACAGTGACAATCCTCCGCGCAATGTCAAACCGGTGACCTTCTGCTGTCCTGCCGGTGCATCGCCGCCGGGCGAATCAATGTCTGCACCCACAATCAGTTGACCCGCAAACTGGTTATTGAAAAAATACTTCATGAGAAGGTTCGGCGAGCCGGTAATACCGTCAATGCCGAGACCGATCTTGCCTGCGTGCAGGTTTGGCCCGACAGAGAGCGACACCTGTCCGGGACTTTCAAGACATATAGCAATTGCCATGACTATTATAAAGAGTGTTCTTCGAATCATTATTTCTCCAAAATGAATGTATGAATAGTATTCATCGTGATTGCACCGCCTTCTTATATACCGTTCCACCCTTCATTACAAAGGAGACGTTCTGGAGAAGGAGGATATCTTCCAGAGGGTTTCCCCGTACAGCGATCAGATCCGCGTATTTTCCCACGGCAACGCTGCCTATCCGGTCATCCATCGCAAGCGCTTCTGCAGAAACAAGCGTGGCGGATTGTATGGCCTCCATCGTCGACTGACCTGCCTTTACATGAAGAGGAAACTCCTGCCCGGCCAGTCCATGCGGCAGGGACACCATATCGCTCCCGAAGGCGATCTTCACTCCCCGCTTCACTGCCTTGTTGATATTCCCCATCATCGTATTGAAGTGTTTCTTTGAAAGCTCGTATGCTTTACGTCGACCGGCAGATGCTTCGGGGCCGGGATCTTCGGCGAGAACTTCAATGGTGCGCATGGTGGGAACCAGGAACGTGCCGTGCTTCTTCATCAATTCAATTCCCTCGTCGTCGATGAACGTGCCGTGCTCAATAGTCCTCACACCTGCTTTCACCGCGGCTTTGATTCCCTGGGCTCCGTGCGCGTGGACGGCAACATACTTTCCAAGTCGGGTTGCCTCCTCCACTGCAACGCGCATTTCTTCATCAGAGAAGTGCTGTTGCGTCGGGTCATCGCCAGCGGAAAAGAATCCCCCCGTGCCGTACAACTTGATCCAATCGCATCCAAACTTCGCATCGCGTCGCACCGCCCGCCGCATTTCCTCCACTCCGTCCACGATATTCTCGTTACGCGTTTCCCGCTCCGGCGCAACGTTGTTCCAGTCGCCATGTCCGCCGGTGATGGAAAGGAATCTTCCTGCTGCAAATATCCGGGGACCGGGAAACAACCCGCGATTGATTGCATCACGAACGGCAAAGTTTGCATAGTGCGCATCCCCGCCGCCGGGATCGCGTATGGTGGTGAAGCCCGAGAGCAGAACCTTCTCGGCATTCCTGGCGCCGCCAAGCGCATTCTCTGCTGACGACCCGTTTCCGCCTCCATCCTCAAAACCGAGGAAGTGACAATGCAAGTCGATCATCCCTGGCAACACCGTTGCGTCGGAAAGATCAATCACTTCCGCCCCGTCGGGAATTGCAACGTCGGCACCAACGGCTGCGATCGTATCATTCCTGATGATGACAATGACGTTTTTCACCGAACGACCAGCAGCCACATCAAGGAGCATTCCGCAACGCAACGCCTTGACGGTGTGGGTCTGGGAAAGCCCGACCGTGGACAGAAGCGTTATCAGCAGACCGAAAACTATCCTGTATGCTGTAAGCATTAGATTCCGGTTGTTTGCGCTGGAGGCGTATTGGTCATCGTCGGCTTCTTCTTGTAGACACTGTAGCCGATCAGTCCGCCAAGCAGACCGAAGAGCGGATAAATTATAAACGCTGAAATAATATTAAACGGTGACAGCTCGGACGCCTTCATCTGGTCCAACTGATCCAGTTGGTCGGGAGACATCTGATTGATGATTCCCATGCTGTCATAGATACCATAGACAAGTTCATACATGGCTTCACCGCTGATGTTGCCGATGGTAAGGATGAGAAGAACACTGATCAGGGTGCTGACGACGGCGCCGACAACTCCCGCAAGTGCACCCAACTGTAATCCGTCGCTGTTCGTCAGCAGCATGTCCGGCGCGAGGTCCTTATTGTAAAAGAACACCGCAAGAAACCCGCCGAGAAGAACACCTGCACAACACAGGCAGTTAATGAAATTCAGGAACGGTATCCCCGAGAGCACCCCCATCACAATTCCACCATACACCGCGGGCATGAGTTTGCTCGGCTTTTCAGGCATCGGAGAGTCCTTTCGTAGAGTGAGGGAAAATGGTTTGTCGTTTGACCTGGATTATTTCCTGCACAGCACCAACACAGGCTGGCAGGATGAAGAACGGCAACACAACCCCGAACATTCCGCCGGTGATCAACCGCGTTGTGATCGTAACGGTATGAACACCCGCAAGTCCGGCAACAACATCCACCAGCATTGGCACTGCTGCACCGATCATGAGAACACGGGAAGGAAGTCGTGTCGAGGAGACATTGCGCATGATTGGATAGACGAGCACGCCAAGCAAAAAGCCGAAGTAGATCGCGGTACAACGGGCGCACACACCGAGCGACTCGTCCGCAATATGCAGACTGTGTGAGCCAAGCTGGTGACAGATACGATGGTAGAAATCGTACAATGCTGCAATGTTGAAAACCGGGGCGGCAACGATTCCGGCGCACCACACAAGTGTTCCAAGCAAGAGAGCCGCGTATGTCAGTCGGGGGATATGCATTGACAGGTTTGACTGCGATGAACATACCGCAAAAAGTGTGGATAGTCAAGGGCTTGCTTTTCAGCCGGTGTGGCTCTATATTGGCAATGGTGTTACAGTGAGTACGTTTCAATCAATGAGCGCCATGAAAAATCCCGGTGTTGCCGCAGTCCTCAGTTTCTTTGTCACCGGTCTCGGCCAGATTTACAACGGGCAGATCGCCAAAGGCATCATCCTGATAATCGTGTATGGTATAAGCTGGTGTTTGATGTTTGTGTTGATCGGTTTCATTACCACACCCATTCTCTGGATCTGGGGAATGTACGATGCGTACCGGACGGCGGAACGCATGAACCAGAGTAGTGCGCGAGCGTAACCCTCCTGTTCTTTTCGACTGTAACTCATTGTCCCGTTTACCGTACCAGAAGGCATTTTCCACTGGTCATCTCCAATAGCAAAGGTAAATCCATGCGTACCTCTTCTCTTTTTCTTGCCGGTGCAATCGCTTGTTTCTGTATCTCCTGTAACTCAGAACAGGATCCACAAACGCAACCCGAACGGAAATACCGTCTTGAGATGGTCGGTCCGGCCCAAGTCGTCCAGATGTACGCCGACGGGTTCGATAAACTTACACCGAATCAGAAAATTTTCTCCTACTACCTCTACCTGTCGGCAATTGCCGCCCGCGATATTGCGGTCGACCAGCAACATCGGAATGCCCTCGAGATTCGTGATGTGTTTGAAGAGATTTATAAACATCGGGCGTCAGTGGAACCGGTGGTCATGGAAAAAGTCACGGCATACCTCAAGCTCTTCTGGATCAACAACGGCTTCTACGATAACCTGACAGCGCAGAAGTTCATCCTTGAATGCAGCTATGAAGAATGGCTCCTGGCGGCTCAGGCTGCTCAGAAAGCAGGAGCACAATTCGACCTGAACAATGAATCACTTAATGCAAAGCTGACGCGGCTCCGTCCGGTCATCTTCGATCCGAATGTCGATCCGATCCTGACAAACAAATCACCGGGTGAGGATTGGATTAAGAACAGCGCGGTGAACTTCTACGCGCCGGATCTCACATACGCGGAAGTCGAGAAATGGGCGAAGGCGGGAAATGAAAAGAATGCGCTCAACTCCACGCTCGTGAAAGAGAAAGGAAAGATTGTAGAAAAAGTCTGGCGCGCGGGTGGAGATGGTATTCCACCGGGACTCTATGCAAACGAGCTCAACGCAACAATCTCCTATCTTGAGAAGGCCATACCGTATGCATCGTCAGAATATCAGGCGGAGACCCTGCGCAAGTTGATCAAGTATTATCGCACAGGTGACCTGCAAGACTTCCGGCGATTTAATATCCATTGGGTGAAGGATAGTTCGCAGGTGGATTTTATCCACGGGTTTATCGAAGTCTACCTCGACCCGCGTGCACAAAAAGCCGAGTTTGAGGCCAGTATTTTTTATACCGATCCCGACCAGACGAAGATGATGCAGGAACTCGCGAAGTACGCCCAGTACTTTGAAGACAAAGCGCCCTGGAAGGACGAGTACAAGAAAAAGATCGAGCGCTCACCCATTGCGAACGTCATCAACGTTATTGCAAGCACCGGGGGAACGGGACCCATCTCGCCCGTCGGCATCAATCTGCCAAACGAGCAAGCAATTCGTGACTCAATCGGTAGCAAGAGCGTTCTCCTGAACAATATCCAGTCCGGCGTGGACAAATCCAGCGGCAATGAACTACTCAAGGAGTTCGCGTGGGACGAGGACGAGATTGCGATGGAAAATACGTACGGCCTGGTGTGCAACGCCCTGCATACCGCGATGCATGAAGTCATCGGGCACGGCTCGGGAAAAGTAAGCCCGAAGTTGGAGGGAAAAGATCCGGCAGATTTTCTTCCCGGATACTATAACACTCTTGAAGAGGCACGGGCCGATCTCGTCTCCATGTGGAACGCATGGGACCCGAAGTTCGTGGACATGGGAATTGCGAAAGATGCTGCTGAAGCCCGGAAGATCGGCCAAACCCTCTTTCGCCAACGTGTGCGCGTCGGCATCAATCAATTGCGCCGTATCAGCGCAACGGCGACACAACTGGAGCAGGACCACCTGAAAAACCGTCAGCTCGTTGTCACATGGCTCATCAGAAACACAACAGGCGTGAAAATAGAGCAGCGCAGCGGCAAGACATATTATCGTGTGGTGGATTTTGATGCCGCCCGCGAAGGGGTGGGAAGATTATTAGCCGAAGTGATGCGCATAAAAGCCGAGGGCGATCTTGCGGCAGGGAAAGCGCTTGTGGATGGTTATGGACTGAAGATCGATACGAAACTCAGAGATGAAGTCCAGGCACGGGTGAAAGATCTCAATCTCCCCAAGTACACCGGCTTCGTCAATCCGAAACTCGAGCCCGTCAACGATCCAACGGCAAAGATTGTCGATATCAACGTGAGCTACCCGATGGACTTTGCAACCCAGATGCTGGAGTACTCGGCATTCACAAAGCCATTCCGGTCGAAGAAAGCGGCCATGTGAAGGAATAACCGCAGAGGGCGGAGGTCTCACTTCTCTCCGCTCTCCGCTTTTCGCTGCTATTCCTAGTTCTTCCTCCGCGCCACAATCTTCTCCATCTCGTCCATAACGCGATTCATCTTTCGCATTGTCAGCTCGAAAGGTACCGAAGTCGTCATGTCAACACCGGCTTTCTTGAGCAGCTCAATAGGATAGTCCGAGCCGCCGGACTTCAATAGCTCGATGTACCGTCGCGTCGCATCTTTGTCCCCCGCCAATACCAACTCGGAGATTGCCGCCGATGCTGTGAACGATGTGGCATACTGGTAGACGTAGAAGTTGTAATAGAAATGGGGGATGTGTGCCCACTCCACGGCAATCTCATCGTCCACAAGGCATATGCCTTTGGTGTGGCCATAGTAGCGCTTGTTGATTTCATCGTACAAGGCGCTGAATGTATCGCCGGTGAGCGACTCCCCTTTCTCCGCTGTCTCATGAATCTTCAATTCATATTCCGCAAATTGCGTCTGACGGAAGACCGTCCCCCGGATGCCGTCAAGGTAGTTTCCCAGCAGTGAGAGCCGGATGTTGTCATCTGTGATGGTCTTCAGCATGTAGTCCATTAACAACGCTTCGTTGAATGTTGATGCCACTTCAGCCACAAAAATGGAGTAATGTGAATTGACAAAAGCTTGTGCCTTGTTCGTCAGGTAACTGTGCATCGTGTGGCCAAGCTCGTGCGTTATCGTGCTGACGTCGTCGTACTTGCCGTTATAATTGAGGAGGATGTAGGGGTGAACATCATACACCGCACCGTTGGAATAGGCCCCGGAACGTTTCCCTTCATTCGTGAAGACATCCATCCACTGCTCTGTAAACACACGACGCGAGACATCGACATATTCGCTTCCCAGGGGATGCAGTGAGTTGAGGATATGCCCGGTCGCTTCTTCATATGAATACTCAAGGTCCAGATCGGGCACAAGGGGTGCATAGAGATCATAGTAATGGAGTTGATCGACTCCCAGGATACTCTTGCGCAACTTCAGATAGCGGTGGAATGTCCCGATATGTGCATTTACATTATCAATAAGTCCGCGATAGACCGCTTCGGGAATATTTCCCCCGTCCAACGCCCGATGAAACGCCGAGCTATACTTCCTCGCCCGCGCAAAGAACATGTTCTTCTTCACCTCGGCATATAATTGCGTCCCAAAAGTTCGCTTGAAGTCGTTCAGTTTGCCGAAGTACGCCGCGAATACTTTCTTTCTATCCTCTCTGTCTGGCGCTGACTTGTGCAGAGCAAATGCTGATTTATCGATTTTCACTTGGTTGCCGTCGTGGAATACCACATCCGGGAACGGAAAGTCTGCATTTGAGAAAATACCGTAGATGCTGTTCGGTGCATCAGCAATAAGGCTGGCATCGGCAATGATTTTTTCTTCCCCTTCGGTGCCGGTGTGGTCCTTCCGGCGCAACGTGTCCATCAAGCTGTGGCGATATACTTCAAGTGCGGGTTCGTTCGCGATGAATGCTTCAATCGTTGACTTGTCCATCTTCAGGATTTCCGGATCGATGAACGCCGAACGCGCTGCAAACTCAGAACCGATTTGCCCCATTTCCTGATCCATACCGAGATAGTGCGCGTCGCGCGTATCCTGGTCGGACTTCATGCTGGCGTAGCAGTACAAGCGCGTATATTCCTTGCCAAGCTGTGTCGTCAGTTCAAGACATTGGAGTAGCGTACGGGCGGATTCTGCAAGTCTGCCGCGGAATTTCTCAATTGATGGAATCTGCGACTTCAGATTCTCCTTGGCTAATTGCCAGGCCTCGTCATCGGCATAGATGTCCGCCAGATTCCATTTGTACTCGTCAGGAATTTTCGTACGGTCACGTTCATTAATCAGGATCCTTGATGACGTCGGGTTCATTTCAGGGAGGAACTGATGCTGCACATTGGGAGAACTTATCATGAGCGAAACATTACCTTTCAATTGATGTTATCGGGAAGACAATGTACAATGATGGTGTGGAAAAGGCAATGAGGGGCCGATGTTTCCTGCAGAGAAGGCGAGCTTCATCCTCGGATGTATTCGATGGCTCAGGACATCAGTATAGTGTGGTGGAACTTATCTAAGCAGAACCAGTTTTTGAAACGCTGCATTTTGCGCGAGCGTCAGCCGACAGAAATACACCCCGCTGGTGATTCCTGCCGCGTTCCACAATGCCCGGTGAAATCCCGGTGACTGTAGTTCGTCGATCAGGACCGCGACTTCCCTGCCAAGCACATCAAATATCCTCAGTTGCACCCTGCCTGGACGGTCCGTTTCATATACAATCGACGTTGTGGGATTGAATGGATTGGGGTAGTTCTGGTGAAGAGCGAATCTCCAAGGGATGTTTCCATCATCGTCCACTTCGAGGAGTGGAGTTCCGAGAACCGTGTCGGATGGCTCGCTTTCGTTTCCTGTGATATCGGCCGCGGTGGCAAAGTAGCGATACCCTCCGCCGGTAAGGTTGCCATCAATCCACAGCGTATCGGCGATTGGTGTTGTGTTCAACTTGGAAAATGACTCGGAGACTGTCTCACGATAAACATTATAGCCCAGAAGATCGAGCTCGGTATTTGGTCTCCACGTGAGTCGGACGCCCGACTGAATCCCTTCCGCGGCAAGACCTACCGGGGCGGTCGGGATTGAACGGGGAACAATAGATTGTTCCACGATCATTCCTTCAAGTCCTGCGAGATCCAGCATGGAGACCCCCACGAAGTACTGCACGCCCGCGGTCAACCCTGAAAGAACCATCGTTCGGCTCGTTCCGGGATAGCTCGTGTCATAGACACCGCTGGATCTTCCTACATACACTTTATACCTGTGGAGATCCGGGACGGGCAAACTATCCCAGCCTACGGATACGGTTGACCCTGTTCCGGGGTCCCTCAGAACGAGTCCTTCAATCGTCGGAGGCATCATATCGAGAGTGAGCAATGTTGCGAGTCCTGCTTTGACCACTTCTGTTGCGTAGGCAATATCAAGGTATTGAATCAAGTCATTCGGGCTGTGATAGTATGGGCTAAAATCACGTTCGATGCAAAATGACGCCGGGTATCCTTGCTGATAGAACGAATAGCTGTCGCTTCCCGTGCGATACGAAGTCGTCAACACCGGTGTAAGCGTTGTGTATGCCCGGGCAATGGATGCTTGCAGCTGTGAGAGAGCATCCGCACCGGCATACCAGACAACGTAGAGATCACGATCGGCTTGCGACTGGTTGCGATTGCCGATCATGTCGTAGTTCAACATTGCGCGAATATCCCTGTTTTGCGTGTGCGCCCGCTGTGCATACGACGCACTGCCGCGCAGTCCTGCCTCCTCTGCCGCGTATCCCATGAACCGGAGTGTGACGGTTGGCTGATAACCGACAAGCTTCAATACGCGCGACATTTCTATTGCCGCCGCGGTACCTGTAGCATTATCATCGGCGCCGGGTGCCGCGAGTAGATTACTCGAATATGAATCGTGGTGTCCTCCTACAATCAACTCCGCCTCCGGAAGAACGACACCGGGAAGAGTCGCTACAACGTTGTGTTGTATCGTGGTGCTGTGAGGAAAACTATCGAGCGCCGCGTCGGGAAATCCCACTTCCACGTAGCGCCCCCGCACCCATTTCGATACGGTATCACGGTTCGCGTTGTTCCAGTAGCGTGTTCCAAAATTCTGCAGACCCTGAATGTAGGCGGCAATTGCAGAGTCGGAAACATTGGCGATGATCTCGGCGATGGTGGCATTGGGAGTGAGCGTCGAGGATGGGAGGTGAAGAGCCGGTAACCCAATCGGAATTGTCACCCGTTCAATCGGAGATATGGATACCCCGGGGGTGCGAAGAGCAGCGAACGACTCCGGATCGCCTTTGAGGATCTGGTAGTCGTGCGCATCCAACAGCACAGTCACCTGGTGACCGGAATACACGGAGCGTTTCATTGACGCTTCCCATACAGTGAGCAGACAATACGACTCGCTCCACGGATGATCATCCAACATTGTGAAGTCAATTCCGGACTCCAACAGTCTCAATGCGGCCTGCTGGGTCACCTCC
The DNA here is from genome assembly GCA_964538485.1 of uncultured Chitinophagales bacterium. GTDB lineage: Bacteria > Bacteroidota > Ignavibacteria > UBA10030 > UBA6906 > JBJXHC01. The sequence continues at coordinate 14,522 of CAZIHJ010000016.1, forward strand.
AGGAGAATGGCGTCCGGAAGGCGATGGACAGGAATTATCCCGGGGTCGTGTACGCGGACCAGTTGCGATTCATGATTCAAGCCGACTAGAACAAGCAGGCGGTCATTGGGAGCCGTTGCATCCTGACCGAAAACAGGAAGGCCAAAGGCAACAAGCAGCAGAATAGTGGTAATCGTTTTCATAGCAACAACTCCTTGCAAGAGAGATTGGGAATCGTCAAATGAGTTTCCCGTTTCCCCAACCAAAGAGTTATACGCGGAATAGAATGTTGAAAAGAGAATTACCGGGAGGAAACAGGGAGGGGTATGGAAAGGAACCGCATCGCGGAATGAGTCACCCGCGTGGTGTAGTATGTCAAATTACGATCTCAGTGTCAAGAAGCGGCTTGCTGGCCTCCGGCCTTTCGTGTTGTTACCTATGCTTTCGCGGTTTTGGTCCTCCTTTTTCCGGGGATCTCATCGCCAAAGAGCATACCCCAGGGCTTGAGTGAATCCACACGGTCAAAAATGACCTTCATTATGGCGACCGCCGGCAGAGAGAGGAACATTCCCGAAATTCCCCATAACGCACCACCAACAACCACCGCTATGATGGAAATAATCGCATTAATGCTGATGCGTGATCCAACCACATAGGGGACAATGAAGTTATTGTCCAGGAACTGAATGAATGTGAACGCGCCGATGACGCCGAGCGGAGGCCAGATGGAATTCGTTGTTATCAGAGCCATCACCGTTGGGAGAATGGCACCGATGAGTATGCCGACATAGGGGATGAGGTTTAGGACGGCCGCAATTACACCGAAGAGAATTGCATACTCTACACCCAGCAAGAGCAAGGCGATACTGTTGAGGACTGCGATAATGATCGTCTCGAAGAGCAACCCAACGATATAACTCTTTATAACAAGACGGATCTCACTCAGTACTTCACGAACTGTTGATGAGCCATGGGAAAACACCCTGATAAAAAATTCAACGAGAAGCTCCTTGTAATACAGAAAGAGAAATGCATAAAGGGGAGCCAGCACCACGAGCGTTGTAATATCGACAAACGTCAGGAGCGTCTGGTTCAGCATCCCGTTCTCACCCGTCAGTGCAGCTTCGGCGCCTTGACGCAGCCACCTCAGTTGTTGCGGATATGTGAATCCGAATGTTTCGTGGATGTACGCCTGAAGATCCGTAAAGTACCTGGTCCCTTGCTCCCTCAGTCTGGGCACATCCTCGGAGAACTGTCCGATTTGCATTGCGATGAATGTGGCAACGCCGAACAGAATACTGCAAGCCAGCACGATTGCAATTGTAATTGCAAGAACGCGCGGGACTCTGTGTTGCTCCAGGAAACGGCTCACAGGATAAAGCACTACGGCGAAGATCGCCGCAAATGCAATCGGGATCAGGACATCTTTACCGACATAGAGGATGACGCAAACGAGAGTGAGCCCGAGGAGGATTGTGGTGATTCTCGTGGAGAATGGCAGGCGTGCTTCAGTCATGGCTTGTCGTCCCTCTTCCAACTTCGCTGTATGGTACGTGAAACTGCCTGCTAATGTACGAGGATGCTGAGCGAAAGGCAAAGCGGGGATAACATCAGAGGGAAAAGAATCCGGACAGTTTACAACCTTGGCGCACCTGCTATGAAGACACAACACAAACAAGTGTTTTCAAAGTCGATCCCATTCTTCCTTTGTGATGTGCGCTTGTTTGAGAATGCGCGAGAGCAACCCTGTACCAATATCGGATTGATGGGGATTGGGAATACGAAGCGTGATGCTCCCTTTTATCATGAACTGGTGTTTGCTACCCGAATAAGGGCCTTCAAAGCCCAGTTGTCGCAGAAAGCGGATAAGATCAGGACGCTTGACGGGCCCAAGCGCAGGCATCAGGCAACTTTATCAAAACGGAGTTCCACACCGTCAACGGGAGGAACAGCAAGGTTGCGGGAGACCCGAAAGAGAATCCACTCTTCCAAGACCTCAAGAAGTTGTTCGCGGCAGGCTTCGAGTGTTGGAGCATTGGCATACACCCCATCAAAACCTGGTATCTCACCATAGTAAGAGTTTTCGTCCGGAAGCAACTCGTAGTGAGCCTGCTTCATGGCCGTGTTCAGATATGTCGTCAACATAAGTCGACTTGCTTGGTTGAGTTCACAAAACAAGGTACAGCAAACTGGGCATTTTGTCAACGCCTCTTGGGCAGCCTACAACCTCGGCGCACCAGCCATATACATAGCGCCGGTGGGTTGAGGAACACCGCCTTTGGGTTCGAGCGTCACGGCAAATGCCGCGATCTCTTTGGGGTCGGTAACTGCAAGGTTCTCTATCTTGAAGTAATTCGATTCTGTGTCATGTATGGCAAACACTCCAGCGCTGATCGGCTGTTTCCCTTTCACCACCCAGAGTTGGTAATCCTTGTCCGAGGGAATTGCAGGAAGATTCGACACCTGCAGGATGGCTCTCTTGCGCTCGGGATCCCAGATGATCTTGCCATAGCCGACGGGATGCACGTCGAGTCCGTTCATCACGGCAATTTCCACTTGTTTGGCGGCCAGCACGTTCAGAATTTCTTGTTTGCGCTGGAGTTCATCCTTCAGGGCAACGAGCTGCGTCTGCAATTCCTGCTTCTCGTTTTCGACACTTACCAACTGTTGGTTTTGCTCATCGATGGTCCCCATTAACCTGACGACGAACATGGAGAACCCGATGATCATCGCAAGAGCAACGAAAGTGATCCCGAACGTCAGCCAACTGCGCCGCTCCGGAACAGAAACAGTTGTCGTAACCGGTCGCGCTGCGGGAATACCGTTCTCCTCGGAACTGCCGGCGTTCCCGGTGAATTCCCTCGTCCGTCGCTCCGCCGAGTTCTTTGCCCAGGCCGAGAGCTGGATCTTTTGCATCACCTGTTGTTTGACACGTGCCGGTGGTGTTTGCTGCCTGAGGGTCAAGGGAAGCAACGAGACAAGACCCATCAACTCGGCAAGGTGCTGCAACTCCTCGCGGCTCGCAACCATGAGATGTCGCTCGAACCGCCGGAGTTCCTCTCCTTCAAGAGCACCCGCTGCGTAGTCAGCGCTGAGTTCTTTAAATTCTTCCGGTGTCACGATTCCTGTATCCGTCCTTTGAGATAGTCACGAAGCTTGATAAGTCCCTGCCTCATTCTCGTCTTCACAGTGCCAAGCGGCACCGTCA
>CAZIHJ010000016.1:17808-25809 GCA_964538485.1 uncultured Chitinophagales bacterium
ATCGCTGCCTGATCTTTCTGCACGACACGTTTGAGGAGCCCGAGGTCCTCTTCGTTTCTTGCTATTTGCGCTTCAATCAGAGCCAATAGAAACACAACCCACCCTGCACATGGAATACGAGAAAATCGTCCGCCTGGATTAGTGACATGCCATGATATAACATCGGTGCCACAGGTGCAACCTTCTTATACATAAAAACCTGCCGATCCGCCAACCCACGTCATATTCTTATTGTGATCGACACCCATCATCTTACCGCGTCCCATTCTGACAAGGTTGTTTACTGCAAGAGGATGATCCAGCCAGAGGTACATGATACGGACTTCGGCCTTCGTTCCGCCAAACGGTGTTTCAATCACACCTCCGTACTCAACCTTCTCCTGCAGAATAAATTCATGTCTCTGCGCATCCGGAATCGCTTCGATGTCCGCTGTTGTTGGAGAGACCTTCACGCCCATTCCGGCAAACGAGTAGAGCGGCTTGAGCACCCAGTTCCCAAGATCGTCCGGCAATGCCTTGAGGTCGGAGAGGAAGTGTGTTTTGGGAACCGTGGGATGGTTGAGATACGGTAAGGAGAACTTGCTCAGACGGAAAAACCAGTTCGGGTGTCCGGCCCATTCCACATGAAGGTCGTCACGGAAACTAAACGGCAGCTTCGCATCCACACGTATAAGCTCCTCTGCTATCGCCCGGTTGTAGATACGATAGATCGGAACGAGTTGTCCGTCTTTTTTATAGTAGAGCCGGTTCCCTTCTTTGATGATGTCCCGGATGTTTACCGTTTGGATGCCGCACATGCGTTCAGTGAGAATGAAATCCGGAAGCGTCTTCTGCTTCAACGGGTCAAGCTCCATCAGGATAACGTTCTCCGGCGCCTGGTAACTGAGCACGGCGCTTCTGATGAGTGCATTGTAGTGATCGAGATCAAGTCCGTTCAATAAAAACTTGAGCTCACGCGGAAGCCCATAGACTTCCTTGTACAACTGGCACAACACCGCCTGGTAGGCGAAGAGCGTCGGGAAGCCCTGCATCTCAATCAACTTCGGACTGTACGTTCCGTCACTGTTGCGGACGAGTCCGAAATCCACCGCGATAAACAGCGGATGCGGTGATTCATTCGGGACATTGAATTCATGAGGAATGGATTGTTCGGACTTCATCAGGTAGTCGGGGTTGGACATCAACTGTATGATGATTTCCTTGCCGGCGATCTGCATCTGGTCCATTAACTCACGCGGGAAAAAGCATGGGGTCTCGGAGACACGAAAGTCAACGTGCGTCCCACAGAGCGCATCCAGCCTCTTGAGGAGAAGCTGGTATTTTTGCTCTGTGAAGTTCTTATTGAAGGACTGGCGGAGATCGGTGATCATGGGGAGATAATATACTGATTCTGTCCTAAATTCAAACACAAAAACGGCCCGCCACAGTTACGCGACAGGCCGTACCTGAACTCGTGAAGCTCTTTCCTATTTCATCAAGACCATTTTCCTCACTTCCGTGTACGTTCCAGCAGTGAGTTTGTAGAAATACATCCCACTTGCAAGCTTTGTCCCGTCAAACGGGATTTCGTATGACCCGGCTTTCGAGTTCGCATCGACGAGACTGTACACCTCTCTGCCAATCATATCGTACACTTTCAAACTGACATGAGAATCTTGAACGAGTTCATACTTGATCGTCGTGCTTGGGTTATACGGATTCGGAAAGTTCTGGCTCAACGATGTCTTTGTCGGTGCGTTCTTGTCGAACATCTTTGTTGCAGATATGCGAGGTCGGAGAAGTGATGAACTACTACCCTCACCCTGCTGCATACCCAAGAAGTATTCGAGATGTGCTGTTGCATCGGGATTGATTGCTTCGCCTTGGGATTTGAAGGACTGGAAACGACTATTCGCTTGTTGAATATCCCCATTCGCCACCAATGCATACACAACGGAAGATTGCGCATGGAACCATAATTCATCATCTGTAGTTGCCGCAATCAGTGAGTCCGCATAGGCAATGGCATTGCCGAATTGCTTCACGTCCATCATTTCTTGCAGCACGTATGCTCGAATCAGATTCTTCGTATCACTCGGAAGATTTCGTGTGAGCAAAAATCTCACAAAACCCTTCCATGGCGTCCCAAGCTCATTGGCAAAAGTACCTCCGGGGCCAACAAGCGATGCAAGCTGATGGATTGCCTGTTTTGCATCACGATGCCCGGAAAGTAGCATCTCCTTAAGTAACCTTACGACTCTTCGACCCATAACGGAATCAGGTGAAAGGTACGGTGGTTCTGTTTCGTCTGCACTGTAACGAAGTTGGAACAGTTCGCCGCTTAGGGAAGGCGAGTTGCCCTGGTCTGTCTGGCATTCTGTATAGTCGACAGTTCCCGGCCCTGGGAATGCACTACTTGGTGAGGTGACTGGACATTCTTGTGGGTTTCCCCAATATGTCAAACGAGCCGGAACTCCGGGCCATACCTCGTTTTTGATCCAAGGGTAGTTGCCACTCACACGATTATATCCACCATATTTGACAGGCACCACGTAACATGGTGGATTGCAACTAATATCAAGGCCACCACCATCACGAGGACCGATTTGCATGCCGTCTTCTATAGGGCCGCACTCGCAAGCAGTGCTTGTGTTTCCAAGAAAAGCACCCCCGGCAACAACCCTGATTTGTCCATCCAGATTATCTCTAACTCGGTTATCCCCCCTGGCAATTCCATCCGGACTTAGGCTTGCATGCGCGGTAGTTCCATTAACGTAGATCCCCCAATCGTTGTTATTGGTCACATAGGAGTTCTTCATGTACAGCTTTCCGCCAGTCCACACATTAATACCGTAGGTGTTCGTTTTAATGCCAAAACTGTTTGAGGTTTGTACAATATCGAGACGACCATTTTGGACAGTTGCACCGTAGCCGTTGTTTTCGATAATGCAATCACGGACTGTAACAGACCCGACGGCAAGCGAAGTGTTGAACGATTGTACGCCATAGTTCACCGTGTATCTTACCGTTGATGATTCAAGAAGGTTTGTTAAGAGATTGCTAAAATAGACACCACTCTGTGAGTATTCGACCAAGCAGTAGCTTAGCGTATTCGGCCCACCCTTAAGCTCGAGCAATTGCCAGTCTCCTGGAGCAGGCGAGGGTCTTGAAGAGGTAAATTTCAAAAGATTTCCTGGTGTACCGGTAGCGCTGAAGATGCCATTTGAGAGAAGCTTGGCGCCAAGTGCAAACTTCACCTCTGCGCCTGGTTTGAGTTGAACATCGGCGGTTGAGGGGAATGTCAGTGTCACCAAATCGGCAATGGTGATCAAGCCGGAAACTTCCAACTTAGCGTTTGGATTAAATTGCCACATAGAACCGGCGCTCCAACGTAGCTCTCCGCCAGATTCAATCTTGAGTTGCGTATTGGTTCTTAGCTCGATCGTGCCGGACTGTGTACTGGCAATAACTCCACCGTTGTTTACTCTCCGTACCACGCCCACGCCAAATTTGAGCAACCCGCCCGCGGTCGAAATGCGAGCGTTTGTGCCTTGAAAGATCACTTCCGAGGCGTTGTCGTTAATAGTTCCTCCACTATTGCAGGACAACTCAGCACCAGCTTCGAGCACAACACGTGAGCCGGAGGAAAGTGTCAATGTTTCACCTGCCTCGGCAACAATTCGTATATTATTCTCAACGACCAACACCCCTCCATTCACCAAGTCAAGGTTGCCGTTTATGTTGTACGTAATCGTTCCACCCGGATCCGGTGCTGGTCGTGTTATGATGTGGTAACCTGAAGACATTGTTTGGGGAAGTGCTACAGCCGGAACTGAATAGCGATTTGGAATTGCGGCCTTGACAGCCTTGTTCGCATTGACTCGACCGTATCCTAGATAATCGTTACGACCTCCAGAGTATGGATATTGACCGACTTTATCGGCTGTTTGCTGGATAATATTACTTACCTGCGAGACAGTTAAACTTGGATTAATGGAGAATATCAATGAGACAACTCCCGATACTATTGGTGTGGAGGCCGATGTACCAGAACCAACATTACCGTAGCTTGATGGAAGGGCAAGTGTAGACCAGATGTTGGTCCCTGGGGCTGCGCAGAAAACGTGTGCACCATAGTTGTAACCAATGTTAAATAAATCATTTTCTGTCGTTGCGCTAACACCAATTACATTCGGATATGCAGCAGGATATTGATCTGAATAAGGCACTTGACCTTCGTCGCAACCTACTATGCTGGTATTGCCAGCCGCAGCAACAACGACGACACCCGATGCTACTGCGTTTGCTATCGCGTTTCTGACACTTGGAAAATCAAAAGGACAGTATTTGTTGATTGGTGGGGCATGATATTCTACAGTGTGAAAACTGCAATTGATGACGTCGGCAGTCTCAACTACGGCCAGTTCAATAAGTCCTGGCAAATGCGTGTTAGACTGTCCATTCGTGTTGAAGTAGTAACCAAGCAAGGAAGTATTCCAGCCCACACCTGCCACGCCTTGGCCGTTATTGGTAGTTGCACCGAGCAAGCCGGCAACCGCCAATGCATGTTCAGAGCCCATTGTCTCATCGCCTCCAACAAACTTATTCCCTCCTCCTACTAACTGAAAATCCTGATGGTTCTGGATCGTGAGACTTCCGGATTGATCTATAACTGCAATCTTGATCGACGAAGACCCGGGGGTTATATCCCAAGCCTCCGGAGCATCAATGTCGGCATCATTGGTTGGGTTATTGAGATGCCATTGATTGGGGAAATACGTATCATTAGGTACGATATCTCCGACAATTGAGATCGGTTTATGCGCATACTCTACGCAGGGCAGGGCCGCAAATAAACCGATAACCGAATCGAGTGGAACTAGTGTTGGAAAGTCCATGGTAAAGAGTTGTGACATTTCGGGTACTCTCACGAGTTGCTGTGTTCGCCTGTTCAAAACGAGTGTATCTCCCCATAATACGCTGGGTATCGACTTCCTAATGACTGGTGTTCCAAATCTCATGGTCAGCGCCGACATGAGAGTGGACACTTGAGTGTTAATTATTGGATATTGACTAATATCGACGGTTGACGTTCCACGGTTAGTCGGTATAACATTTTCATTAAACGACACTGTAATGCGCTTGGCTTTGACGACGCCATCTTCAAGAACAATCGGTACTTCAGATTGAACGAACTGACCGAGGGCTATCGTAGATAACAGACTGAGGGCGAAAATAAGGGCTGCCGTTTTCATGATTTCACCTCCCGGTGTGGTGGGAAAACGTTATTTTATGAAGACCAACTTCCGTTGCACTGAGTTGCGATCAGCTTGGATTGAATATATGTAGACCCCAGAAGCAACCGTCTGACCACTCTTGCTCATGCCATCCCAATTGAGAGAGTAGACTCCAGGGGTTTCCGCTGGAACAGTAAATAGGTTTACCTCCCTACCCAAAAGGTCAATAACACGTAGAGCAACTTTTTGAGCATGAGTCGTTAACTCGAACCGGATTGTAGTTTGAGCGTTAAATGGATTGGGGAAGTTCTGGTGGAGAACAATAACACTCGGTATGGCGTCCTTCCTCTCGTCTGCGTCAATACCGGTAACTCCGCCATTTGTTGTGTGCATAACTCTCCCGAAGGAACCTACAGCCCAGCCGTGGTTGGCATCGTTCATCAGTAATTGACTTACCGGACCGTCCAATGGGCTGTGCTGAGGAACCCATGTCTCTCCTGCATCGGTCGTTCGATAAATTTCACCGGCAAATGAACCAGCCCATCCTTGTTGCGCATCCACAAAGCAGATAGAATAAAACAAATCAGGTGTTTGATTCATTCGCCAAGTGCTGCCGCCATCACTAGTATGATAAATGGATGACGCAAATGTAGAAACCCAACCGATCTCATCATTGATGAAACTCATCGATAGGAATGTTGTGTCGGAACTGTTCGTTAGAACGTACTGCCAATTCAGCCCGCCATTACTTGTTTTCAGAGTTGCTTGCACACTACCTCCGTTTGCGCTTCCCGCCATAATCCATCCGGTGGTAGAGCTTGTGAATTGAATTTGTTGCGTGCTAGAGGGCAATGACACTGCCGTCATTTCGTGCCACGACTCTCCGCCATCGACTGATCTTAGCAGCCTTCCGGGTTGCAAAAGTCCCCCCCCAATAATCCAACAAAGGGGGTGCTGACTGGTTTCAATATCCAACAGAGTTGTAGAAAACACCGGAGATGGTTGTTGTATCCACGAAACACCGGCGTTTGTGGTTCGAAGAATTGTCGCATTCGTTCCCACTGTCCAGCCAGACATTAAGTCAATGAACTCGACATCGAAGAGACGCTCGGTGTTGTCCGTTCGTATTGAATCCCATGTGATACCGCCGTTTGTGGTATTTAGAATTGTTCCATTCCACCCAGAAATCCATCCGTTGATCGTGTCGAAAAAGTGAATGCCAAACAATGGTTGCGTCGTCACAGACCTCAGAAAATTGAACCATGAAACACCACCGTCCGTTGTACGAATTAGTGTGGGGCCCTCGGAAAATCCCACGGCCACCCCTGTGAGCGTATCAAGAAAAGCAATGGCATCAGCTATCTTTCCTGCTGGACTTGGTTGTAGTGTCCAACTGCCTCCCTGGTCGGTTGATCGTGCAATGAACTCACCAAGTAGCTGATCCCACCCTGTTGCAAAAAGCCGTGCATTATCGAGAACGAAGAGATCATACCACTCTGTTTGGAGCGTATCAAGAGAGGCAAGCCAGGTGACGCCACCATCCGTTGTGTAGTTGATCTTCCTGAAACCGCACTCCCAGCCTCGCAGAGTATCGAGGAAAACAATATCTCTGATTGGCGAGAGGAGGGTATCCAGCAGCCATGTTTTACCTCCATCAATCGTATGGATTCGCCGGTAACCTGCCGCACCCCATCCTGTCAATGAATCGACAAACGAGAGCGAATGAATTGTACCAAGTGGCAAACTCATGGTAGTCCAGTTGTTGCCAGCATCAGTCGTGCGGTGTATGTTGCCAGATTGACCAGCCGCCCATCCGAAATTCCTGTCAACAAATTCAATTGACCGGAAATCCCCCTGGGAAAGAGAAAACCGCTCAGTCCATGTGTCACCACCGTCTGTCGTACGATAAAGCAATGCGTGTACACCAGCCGCCGCCCGTCCGCCAACCCAACCGACCAGGCTATCAACGAAGAAGAGGGCCTGCCCGTATATTCTCTCCGGCAACTGTTTGACTGTCCATGTCTCACCTCCGTCAGTTGTTTTAAGCATAACCCCGGCATCGCTGCTGATCCAGCCCATTCTCTCATTCACGAATTGCACTTTGTTCATGCCGTTTCCTTGTGGCAATGGGTGCTGCCAATGCCATTGAGCCGCCGCGGTTGATGCTTCAAATACAAGGAGAGAGAAAAGGGATGATATGGTAAGATAATGTCGCATGTATCAACTCATGGCCGAAGATGCGGAGAGGATTGAAAGAAAGATACTCTATGACTTTGAGAAAGGCAAGGAAGAGACACAACTGGGGAGATTCGATTGGATCAGAGGACGGCAATTCTCGCAGAAGAGCTGTCTAAATCAAAAACTCTCCCTCTTCCATGATCTTCTTGTCGTCAATCCAGATATCGAACTTGGTACCGACGACGTCTATGTGTGTGGAGGAAGTCCAGTTGGCGCCGGTGTGTTCGGCGTACGGGTGGCCGAACGCGATATGCACGCCCGGTATTTTCTCGTCCTGGAGGATATGGCCGATGACATGTTTGAGCTGGATATTGGTACCGATGGCAAACTCACCGACACGTTCGCTGTTTTCATCGGTATGGCAATAGGCCCAGAATTCCTTTTCGAGCTCCTTGTTGGGTGAGTACGCCTCTTTCATGCGATTGTCCCTCACCTCGATAGTCAACGGCTGCGGTTCGAGGTCGCCGTACTTCGCGCAGAGATAATCTCCCACCACGCCATCTACGATAAAAGTCCCGTTCACATTGAGCGGAGCTGTGAACACCTC
>CAZIHJ010000016.1:25909-40671 GCA_964538485.1 uncultured Chitinophagales bacterium
GTGCGCAGCTCGCCGATTTGTCCGTAGACGGCATAGATACTCACCTGACTCGTGGCAAGGTCATCCAGAATTTCCTGCGGCATGGATGTATGCGGACGGGGAGAAAAATCCTCCAGCATATACGGATTACACGCGGCTCCCGCCTTTTGTACTTCCTCGAACATGCTTGCAGCAATATCCTGGGTGGCGGCATCGGTAATCAACGTAACTTTTTCTTCCGGGCGGATGCGCAGGCAGGTGCTGACTGCATTGGATGCACCCTGGTAAAGTTCCGGATCAACTTTCAACCCATTAAACGAATGCTTCATGAATTCCTTACGCTGATGTCACATTTGCACGAACGGGTTGATCCAACCCCATTCGTGTTTCTTCTATGATATAGTCAACGACGGCTTTGTAATCGCCGCCGCTTTTCTCAAACACACGCAACTGCCGCTCAGCGCCGGGGCCCATCTCCATCATTTGACGGATGTAGTTTACTTCCTGTCTGCTCTCCAGCTCGTCCAGGACATCGTCCACAAACAGCAGTAACTCGTTGATCAGGTCCTTCGCAGGGAGCTCGGTCTGCCGACCGAAGTCGATGAGCTTGCCTTCAAGTCCATAGCGACTTGCGCGCCACTTGTTCTCCATAATGAGAGCGCGGCGGTACAGCCGGAAGCCCGTATTCACCGAATGAAGCTTCCAGAGTTTTACCACAACCGCTTGCATCAGAGCAGCGAGGGCAATGGTCTCATCAGCGCGCATGGGGATATCGCAGATGCGGAACTCTAATGTCCCGAAGAACGGATGCGGCCGCAAATCCCACCAGATTTTCTTTGCGTTGTCAATGCAGTTGGTCTTGATAAGAAGATTGACAAAGTTCTCATATTCAGAATAACTCTGGAAATAGTCCGGGATATTTGTACGGGGAAATTTATCGAATACTTTGCAACGGTAGGACTTTAATCCGGTATTGCGTCCCATCCAGAACGGGGAATTCACAGAGAGGGCAAGGATGTGCGGGAGGAAATAGCGCGCCGCGTTCATCACATGGATCATCGTCTCCCTGTCTTCAATAGCGACGTGGACATGGAGACCGAAGATCAGGTTCGCGCGTGCCACTTGTTGCATATCTTCAACGATGGTGTGGTACCGGTCGTCCGGGAAAATATCCTGCTTGTGCCAGTCGGCAAACGGGTGCGTACCGGCTGCCGCGAGTCGCAAGCCATTCTCGTGCGCGAGCTGCACCATGTGGCGTCGCAACTCGAATACTTCCTCACGCGCCTCTTTGATGTTCTTGCAAATACCCGTTCCCACTTCCACCACAGACTGATGCATCTCCGGCTTGACCCGTTCCTTGAGGTGCATTTTCCCCTTGGAGATAATCTCCGCATGGATGTGTGAACGGAGATCCCGCGTAACCGGATCGACGGTCTGGAATTCCTCTTCTATGCCGAGTGTGAATGATGGTCGCATCTGTGCTACCTACTTTCTAGAAGTCTTCGCACCACGTTTGGTTGCTTTTGCATCGGCAAGCTCCCCCACGCCGTTACCGCCGCGCTTTTCCGTGGTGTCACCGTTCAGGAACCGATCCCATCTGTAGCTTGCCGTTGCGCGCTCGTTGCTCAATGCCTTCTGTATGGCAAACTCCGCCACTGCATTGACAATCCATGCAAAGTTCTCCGCACCCACCGAATAGAAATCTGCATCTGGGGCCGGATTGAGGAAGTCGATGGCATACGGAATACCATCACGCACGGCAAACTCCACAGTGTTCAAATCGTAGCCGAGCGCACGGCAAATCTTTAAGCAATCACCGATCACGCGTTGTTCAAGAGCAGCGGGGATCGGGGGAGCGTCTTTCACGTAACGACTTTCATGCGGTTGTTTCGGATCGTACCGCATGATGTGGACCTTCTCCTGACCGATCACATAGCAACGGAAATAATCCTCGAACTCGATTCCCTCCTGCAACGTCATCACCAGATCGCCTGTCTGATGATAGAAATGGAAGAAGTCTCCTTCGTTATGAATCTTATAGACGTTCTTCCACCCGCCGCCGCTATGCGGCTTTAGAAACGCGGGGAAGCCGATATATTCAAACATGGCCTTCCAGTTCAGCGGGAAGTGCAGGTTACGCATCGACTGCGAAGTGGTATTGGGCGGATGCACATGTGAGGGAACAAGCACCGTCTTCGGAATTGCCACGCCAATCTTTGACGCCATGGCATAGTTGAAAAACTTGTCATCGGCGCTCCACCAGAACGGGTTATTAATGACAATGGTGCCGCCGAGGATCGCATTTTTGAGGTACGCTCTATAATAAGGGATATCATGTGAGATGCGATCAATAATCACATCGTAATTCGTCGGCTCCGCCATTGTGGTTATGCCGAGATCGACAAACTCAGCAATCACACCTGCGTTCATTTCATTAATCTTTGCGACAACCGCTGCGGGGAACGTGTTCTCCATGCCGAACAAAATGCCTACGCGCTTCATAACTCACTCTCCTTTCAGTTCAATGGACAATCAACAGCAAACAACAATCAATTCCTTGTTGGGGACTATCGTGAGTCGCAGCCGTAGCAGAACATCGGCATCTTGGATATCGCGTTGAAGTGCAGACGGCGGTGGCATTCACGATTCATAACGAGGGAAAAGTTTGGAAAGCTCGAAGGCATGATAGGGATTTAGAGGTAGAGAATCAAGAAAAACACATCCCTGACAATACCGGGCTTTAGTCGTGGTACTTCATTTCCCCTGCACGTATTGCAAAGTCAATATGGTCTTCCTTTCGTGGAATGGCGCAGGAGAACATGTCGCTGTATGCACAGTAAGGATTATATGCTTTATTCAGGTCGATGGTGTACAGATGATCCGGGTCGGGTTGCTCATCGCCAATCTCTACATAGCGACCAACATGATACGTTTCCTTGCCTGTGGTGAGGTCGGTAAACCAGACACTCAGGTTGTCCCGGTACAACTCGTAGCGCTTCTTATCGTATGGAGTAAACTTGTATGCATTGATCTTGATCAGCACCGGATTACCCAGAGTATCCGGAACAACAAACTCGAAATATCCATAGCGGAGCTGCCGGCGTTCTTCTCCCTTTGTCCCCATAACAACAACAGTTTCCGGATTCGCATACCGGTGAAGTTTGGAGATTCCGCGGAAGCGTGCATTGATGGGGTACCACTTCACGCCATGAAACTCGATTGTGGTATCTCGAACGAACGGCGACCCCGGAGCATTGGCGAAAAAATCCTCCGCCTCAGCGCGGTGTTCTATGTTCTCCTGCACAATGGCAAGACTGTCGGCGCTGGTGAGAGATGGAAGTTCCGGAGACTTCGCACAGGAAAAGAGAAGGATAGGCACAAGTATCAACAGGACATTCTTCATTGGAGGAACTCCTTCATTGTCTCGATCACTCTCGTTTGCTCGTCATGTGTCAGTAACGGATAGATCGGAAGGCGCAGTAATCTGGCACTCACCGATTCGGTGACCGGAAAGTCTCCCGCTGAGTAGCCGAGCATATGCTGTCCTACAGGCGACAAATGCAGTGGCAAATAGTGGAATGTGGTGCCGATGTTTTTTCCACGGAAAAAAGCCAGCGCATTGTTACGCGCCTGTTCGTCCTTCATCAACACATAAAAGATATGATAATTACTCCGCGTGTGAGCCGGGATGACCGGAAGGATCAACTTTCCCTCTGCTGCAAGAGGGGTGAACGATGTGATGTAGCGGTCATGAATAGCTTTCCGCCGTTCGGTAATACGGTCCAGTTTCTCCAGTTGACTGAACAGCAAGGCGCCAATGCCATCCTGGGGCAAATAGCTGCTGCCGACATCGACCCAGGTGTATTTATCTACAAGACCCAACATAAACTGTTTCCGGTTGGTCCCTTTCTCCCGAATAATCTCGGCACGTGAGGCATACTCCGGACTATTGGTAATGAACGCTCCTCCTTCGCCGGTGGAAACATTTTTGGTTTCATGGAAACTGAAGCACCCGATGTCGCCGATGGTGCCCAGCGGCTTCCCCTTGTATGTCGCCCCTATTGCCTGCGCCGCATCCTCGACCACGGCGACGTTATGTGAACCGGCAAGCGCGTTGAGCTCATCCATTTCCGGTGCAACACCGGCATACACAACAGGAATAATTGCGCGGGTGTGTTCCGTGATCTTTCGTCGGACATCATCGGGATCAATGGTAAGTGTTGCGGGGAGAATATCGGCGAACACAACACGTGCGCCCTGGCGCAGGATACAATTCGTGGTAGAGACGAAGGTAAAGCTTGGCACGATGACTTCATCGCCCGGCTTCAATCCAATCACCATCATGGCAAGTTCCAACGCATGTGTGCATGATGTTGTGAGCAATGCGTGGGTCACACCGAGCAATTGCTCAAGCCGTTTTGAAGCGCGCACTGTGTGCGCGCCGTCGCCCACAAGCTTGCCGGATCTGAAGGAGGCAAGTATGGCCTGTTCATCAGCTTCATCGTAAAATGGTTTATGGAACGCTATGGGATTCATATGCCGACGACTTTATTGTAAATCGATTCCACCTTCTCCGCCATGGCGGAGGCATGGAAGTCGCGCTTAAACAAGGCAAACGACGCCTTGCCCATGGAAGATTGCAGGGAAGGATTGCTGATGACTTTGAGGAGAGCGTTGGCAAGCGCGTGCGGGTCTTCCGGCTTTGTCAGAAAACCCGACACGCCGTCCTCCACCATGAGCCGAATGCCGCCAACATTTGTACACACGATGGGTAATCCGGCTGCAAGGGCGCGGAGGATGGCAATCGGAAATGCCTCGGCCGCCAGCTCAAGCGACGAATGACAATACACATCAAAACCGGGGTACAGTAAATTCAGATCATCGCGGAAACCAAGAAACCGGACATGGTCCGCAATACCGAGCGATGCCGCTTGCGACTGCAAGTCTGCCTGTAACTCACCATCCCCGACAATGGGAAACAACACGTCGGGCTTGTGTTTTATGACTTCCGCGATCGTTTGCAAAAGAAACCTGTGTCCTTTGAATGGTACAAGCCGGGCAACGTTGCCGATCACCGTGGTTTCGGATCCTACTCCCAATTCCATTCGCGTCCGTTCTCGAGCGGCCCGCTCGAACTCTTCCGAATCGTTTTCAACACCAATCGGTATAACGGTGATCTTTGATGCAGGAATATGGTCATGATCCACCAGAACGGACTTCACGGTTTCCGCATCTGCGATGAAATGGGATGTTCCGGCGCGGTTCCGGATCCAATGCGTGAGATTGTACTGAATCGAATGAGCGCTGTGGACACCCGCGACGTGACGGGTAGAAGTAACGGCCGATGCAATGGCGGCACACGTCCGGTCATAGTTGGCGTTGCTGTGAATAACATCAATGGAAAGATGCCGGAGCTGGGCGCGCAATTCTCCCGAGACGGAGAAGACGCGGGACATGCCGCGATAGTCGATGGGCACCATGGGGATCCCTTCGCGTTCGCATTTCGCCAGAAGGAGATGTCCCGGAAGGGCCGACACATACACCTGGTGTCCGCGCCTCCGGAGATACCTGGCAAGAATGAGAACATAGTCCTCTCCGCCGGCAAAGATATCTGTGGAATTCGAAAGAAGAATATTCAATATCGACCGTGGCCTTACAATGCGTGCTCAAGATACGGAGCATGAGTGTGACAAGCAACGCGCCCATTGACTACGCGATTACAGGCGCGGCATCAGGAGGTTGTGAGGTATACTGGTGATCCACGAGAGGAAACACCCGGACTGCATTGTTGCGCTTCGTCTGCAATACCGCCGGCAGGACAGGCCCGAATGTAAACGATGCGTCGACACTTCGTCGTGCCTGATCCGAAACAAGGATGTCATCGGTAACTGTTCGCTGAACCTCATTCAACCGATACGTCTCACCCACAACGTCACCAACAATGGAATACTCCCAGCGTTCGGCGGCACCAATGTGTCCTGCAATCGCGTCGCCATGATGAATGCTCATCGCAATCAGCATTGGAGGAGTGGATGATTGAGTCAGTTTGCGGTTAAGCTTCACCATTCCTTTTCTGATCGCCAGCGCGGCGAACAGTGCGCGTTCCACGGGCTGGTCAAGCGTTACCGGCGCTCCAAAAGCGACGAGCACGCGGTCTCCCACAACTTTGTCGATTGTTCCGCCAAAGTGTTGGGCAGCATCTATGACTGTCGCAAGGTACTGGTTGAGCACACTGATGATATCTGTCGGAGATGCCTGGTCAAATCGTGCCCGGAAATCTCGTATATCCACCAGCAATGTGGCAACTTGCCGTTTTTCCCCCTGAAGATTCACGCCCTCGCGCAGCACGGCTTCAACTATCGCACGGGGAACGTGCTTACCAAACGTGTCGCGGATAAACGACTGCTCTTTCAGTCCGCTTATCATTGTTGTCATCCCTCCCGCCAACACGGCAAATTCATCAGCGGTGGTAATACTCACTGGTGGTCCGGACCGATTGCGTCCGATCTGATGCATAGCCGAAAGGAGGATATCCACCGACCGTTGCATGCTCTGCCTCATCAACAATGAGAACACAACGGCAATACCGAGGATGCACATCCAGAGCATTGCGGCGTCTGCAGGACGGAGAGCCAGACCGTGAGAAAGCAACAAGAGCGCTGGTGCAACACCAACCATCGCGACGAGGTACACAATTCGCGTACTGCTTGCCACTATCAGGATTCTCTGCTGCCATCCGACCGGCAGAATCCCATGGTAGGACATCATTTCAACATAGTGTTTCTCGATGAGCGGTGGAAGTCGGAAGAATTCGTACGCGGCGGGGAGCACGGGAACCATCGTGAGCGCCATCAGCATAAATGTCGCCATCTCCCATGGCCCGCTGAACGTCATGCCTGTAAATAGCATACCAAACGCAATATATGCTAGCGGGAACAACAGTCCGCGCCCGACGCACACCCTGAACGCGGAAAACAACGGAAGGTTGTACAGAAGAACCACGCCTCTGCACAAGTCATCGTTCTGCGCATACCGTTCATCGCTGCTCAGACCGTCCAAGGTACGCAATGGCCGGTACACCACTACACGCGCAATCCATTCAGCAATGCCGGTGACCAGCACCGCAGGGATAAATGGAATGAGAAAACGACTGAGATCGGACTGCGGTGCAAGAATGACATAGTACGCTGGCAATGCCGCCAACAGGTGCAGCACTATACCGGTCAGCGCTATGCGGGTGTGATCCCTGAAGAGATGTGATGAAGGCACGAATGACGGGGGTATGATGACACTCTGAGGATCCGCTGTTTGCGCTCCTCAACTCGTTGCGGTTGAAAGTTAACTGTTTCCATACATTTCGTCAACCCCGAACTTGCTTGCAGCCCAGAGCGCGAGGTTCGCCGTAATCGCCACGATGGCTCGCTTCTCGTCCTGCTTCCTGACCACGAGATCGTACGTGTCCGCAACAAATTGATAGTTCCGCAATATCTTGATGATCTGGGCAGGCTTGACAAAGCCATGCCAGTATGCAATCTGTGTACGCATCATTGATCCGTGCCGCCGGAGAATTTCTCCCATGGGGAACACCTTCGCACTCCGCGGTGTACGCGGTGTGCAGATGGCCAGCAGGTCGTTGAAATACTGATCCCAATATGTTGCAAACGCACGGTTCTCCGGCCTGCGGAGGTAATGTGCGCTCTTCAATGAAAAACGTGCTTTGCTCCGGACACGGAACCGCGGAATCACCAGATGAAGATCGTACAGCTCCAGTTTTGTGGTGGGATCTTCATCATCGGGCTCTGAATAGACCCAACGTTTCTTCAACGCGCGCCAGGTGTCAATACAGACAACGGGATTCTCCCGGCTGTCTATATAAATGAACTTGCCCCTCTCAGCACCCACGACGGTGATCCAATGGTTCCATCCCTCAACACATAAGAGGGCAGGATAGCCGCGCTTGAGGGCCAACAGGAGTTCGCGTCGCGCCCAGAGAGGGTTCTTCCTGCGAATGAGTTTCATCCGGCAATTATATCGCTTTGCGGCACGGCCAAGCTTGATCTCGTCTGTCCCCGACCACCAATGTGTACCGGCGATACGCGAGACTTCCTTTTCGTTCACAATTTTGCCGAGCATGATCAGTGCATACTTCAGGGCGAATGGCCCGCACTGCCAGTTGTTCGGTTGAGGATAGAGACCCATTGGGCAAATCAGAGTTGAGGTTGCAGAAAAAAATTGTGAGCCAAGTAGTGGCTCACGGGTGATAAGGTACGGAAGATGACAGGGAATTCCAATAGAACTTCCTTGACATTCGCCTGCGAATTCCGTACCGATAACTCATTCATGCATAGGAGGTTATGGCCGACAAAGTCTCCATCGCTGTACTCTTCAACCAGATTGGCGAGGAAGAGTACGAGAAAATGATCAAAAAGGCGCGCCGGGACCCCGATTTCAGCCTCGACCTTCGCTCACAGATAACAACGGTGGACGAGCAAATTGCCGTTCTGGTCAAAGCTCTTGCAGAGGCCGGATTCCGTTCCTATGCAGTGAATATCAATGACCGTTTCGACGATCTGTACCGCACTCTGACGACAAACCGACCTGACGCGGTCTTTAACCTCGTTGAGTTCTTCAACGACGACCCGCGACAGGAGTACATGGTCGCCTCGCTGTACGACCTTCTCCGCATTCCTTACACGGGAGCTTCCCCGTTCACTCTTGCATTGTGTCAGCGCAAAGCATCAACGAAGCATTTGTTGCTCGCAAATGGTATCCGTACCCCGCGTTTCCGTGTGATGAACGAAGGGCAATTCCTGCGCAGGCATGGACTCCGTTACCCGATCATTGTGAAGCCGATACGGGAAGATGCGAGCGTTGGAATCGACAACGCCTCCGTGGTGGAGAGTTTTGATTTGATGAGTGAGCGCGTGCACTACATCTGGAAGGAGTTCAAGCAACCGGCGCTGGTTGAGGAATATATTGATGGGCGCGAATTGCACGTGCCGATCCTCGGTAATTATCCTCCCAAAGTCCTGCCGATTGCGGAAATGGATTTTTCGGATCTGCCGTCGCACCTCCATAATATTCTGAGCTATGATGCCAAGTGGGATCCCAACAACGAAGCGTACCAGAAACTCCACCTTCGCTGTCCCGCTGATCTCCCGAAACGCGTTGAGAAGAAAATCCGTGAAGTGGCTCTTGCCACGTACAACACGCTCGGTTGTCGCGACTATGCGCGCATCGACTTGCGATTGACGAAACGCAATCAGCCGTATGTTCTGGAAGTCAACCCGAATCCGGATTTGTCGGAAGACGATGTGTTTATGCAGGCAGCGAAGAAGGCTGGACTGAACAATGTGGCAGTATTGAGAAAGATCGTCGAACTGGCATTACGAAGGACGCCACGGGAGAAGACAACGCTTCAGGCAAACGCAGCGGCATCCCTGTAGTCTTTCACCGCATAATATATGCCCGCGCCAAGCGCGGCGATACAGATTGCTATACCAGTCCAGTACACTGTCTCACTCAGCGGCGCGGCCATCTCCATCCTACCTCCAAGCAGCCATCCCCAATCATGAATCAGCCCCTTCGCAATCAGCTTGAGCTTGCGGAATGGCGCGTCAGCAATGTAGACGCTCACATTAACCAGATTCTCCCCAAGCCAGAACCCGGGATAGACAATCTGCGAAATGTTTTGCCTCCAGGTAACAATGAGAAGGGCGAGCGGGATGAAACACTGGAAGAATGAGCCGCCGATGATGTGAATGAACATACCAAACGGGCGGAGGAACAAATGGCCTGCCTCATGAATGAAAAGGTTGATGGTATCCAGTATCCAGAGAACGAATGGCGGATGATATCCCGGAGCGGCGGGTCCGTTGGAGGTGAGAAGAAACCAAAGCAAGTAACCGAAGTAGGCAAACACAACGCACTTTGCAAGAAGGATGACCCGACTCAACAAGCCCTCCTGACATCATCACTCCAATACCCCATCCGATCAGCGCCTTTACTTTCTTGCAGTTTCCCTGTAAAACAAAATCAAATCCGTGCTCACCGGCTTCGCTCCCACTTGCCGCAACATGGTAATAATCTGTCCACGATGATATGATGAATGATTGACTACATGTTGGAAGGCCTGCCAGAAAACGTGAGTAAACGTGTCGCCCTTCAACGTCTTCATGGTAAATGTTTCGCCGAGTTTCTTATCCGTCATGGTTCCGACCCATTGTGCGGTGTCGTAACCGACTTTCTCCCATACCGATTTCAAGTCGGCCAGGCCCGGCAACGCGGCCTCGGTCAGAAAGGGTTGTGGAGTACCTTTGAATCGTTCCAGCCAGACCTTCTCCGCACCGACGGTATGCACGAGAGTGCCGCGAATACCCCCATGACTGCTCTTCATATCCTGGGCATACTGTTCCGGGGTGAGTGTTTCGACGGCTTCAAAGATCCGGTTGTTGGCCCATGCGTTGTACGCATGGAGAGTTTTGATTTCACTCAGCGTCATGATGCCCTTTCAGTGTGGAATGCAGCCATCGCAGCCGCACGAGTGCCGTGGACTTCGTAGACCTGATTCATTTTTGTGACGGAAAAGATCACATGCACTTCCTTGGAGAGATTGCAGACCTTGATCTTCCAGCCCCTGCGGACATAGCTGGCGTACGTGGCCATAAAGACACCGATCGCCATGCTGTTTATGAAACGAACATTGCCAAGATCAACAACCAGATTGCTGTGCTTCTTATCGATGATATCCTGGAAGGCCTGCCTCAACGCATCGGTTTCCTCGCCCCCGAGGAGTGGCCCCGAGATCTCAAGGAGCGCTATATCACCCTGCATTGATGCCGTAAATGTTGTTGTCATGGTATGTGCCTGAGAGAAAGTGATGTCGTATGGTTGTTGCAGTTCCGTGTGCGACAAGAGCCCGATGAACTCTCCGTGTCAAACAAACCGGACCCCGTCGAACATCGTCATTTTTCTTGAGATTCTCAAGCTTGGATCCACACTCACAGCTCACCTTCCTCCCTCTGGACGCGTTCACGCATCGAGGTGATCTTTTGCCTGCTTATCGTTATGAGGTGTTTGAATTCAACGGTTCCGCGTATGTTCTCCACCAAGGGGTCCGTTTCGGCAAAATTGAAGAAGCCGGGGTTCCTGGCGAGTGCTTCGTTCAGCCATGTGATGGCGGCGGGGATGTCCTGCCGGATCGCCGAGATGCGGGCGAGATCGTAACGGCGGTGCGCTTCTTCGCTCTGATTCTCGATTGCCTGAAGGTTCGTCCGGCGACAAAGATCAAGAATCCTGTTCCCTTCCTCGATGTGACCGGTCTTGAGATGTGCAAACCCCAACGGTGCCAGCAATGCAAAATAATCGGGTGATCGTTCGTATACCCTCTGGTACAACACCCGCGCTTTTTCGTACTGATGAGTGTTCAGTTCAATATTGGCCGCGGCAAACGTCAGAATAAGATCCTCCGGATCAATCGCAAGGAGCGAATCCAGAAGTGACCTGGCCTTGTCGACGGAACCCCGCGCGGCGTACAATTCGGAGAGATTAGCATACGATGTGGTATAGGATGGCTGCAACTCGATCGCCTTCATGATGTTTGCCATTGAAAGACTGTCCATCCCAAGACTGTAATATGCGGAACCCAGTTTCACGTAATCACCGATGCGCCCGGGCTGCAGACGCATTGCTTTTTTCACCAGTACAACTGCCTCATCCTGATGTCCTGTCCAGTCCAGCAACTCCCCCATATTCGAATAGACGGACGCGTAGTTCGGGTTCAATTCCAGCGCTTTACGATTCTGTTCCATCGCTCGCGTGTACCATTCACGCTGGTAATACGCCAGAGCAAGAGACTTGTATGGTTCGGGGATATCCGGATCAAGGCGAATTGCATGCTGACTGAGTGCGATAGATGAATCAACCCACTCCTCGCCGAGTCCATATCGCTGGTAACGTTGGGCAAATGCATCCGCGAGTCCGGCAAATGCAAGGGCATACGATGAATCGAGAGCAATGGCTTTCCTGAAGAATTCTATCGCCCGTTCGTTCTCCTCCTTCAAAAGCATGTTGTAATGATCACGGCCGCGGAGATAGTACGCGTAGGCGTCAAGGTTTGTCGTTGCTTTCTTCTCAATACGTTGCTGTTCACCCGGCGAGAGTTTCGCTTTGAGAACAGCCGCAATTTCCTTTGCCACCTCCGACTGTATGGCAAAGATGTCCCTGAACTCACGATCGTACGTCTCGGCCCACACGTGTTCGTCAGTCTCCGCATTGATCAATTGCCCGACGATGCGGACCCGGTCACCCGACCGGCGGACGCTGCCCTCGAGAATCGCCACCACCCCCAACTCCTCGGCAATTTCCCCGATGCTCATCTGGGTATTTTTGTACTTCATGACGGTCGTACGCGAGATGACCTTCAGCTCGGCGATCTTGGAAAGCTGCGTAAGAATATCCTCGGTCATGCCGTCACTAAAGTACTCATCCTCTTTACTCTCACTCATGTTCTTGAATGGTAACACGGCAATCGACTTGCCAAGTCGTTTGGGGATGGCAGAGGGCGGCGCGCTGACAACCTGATATGTAAGAATACCGGCAACAACAAGCACGAGCACGTGGAGTACGATCTCCTTTCCACGCATGCGTTGTACACCGGACTCTCCATGATACCAGGAAAAAACAAATGCACTGACGGTTCCACAGGTGAGGATGGTGACTATCACGGGAAAGATGTGCGCGGACAATCCGTATGCATCAATAAATAACTTGACGACACCGATGATCGTCAGCGCCGAGCTGAGGTAGATCGTCATCGTCTTGCGGACGTTGCGGGCTTTCAGTTCGGAAAAGAATGTTTGAAGTCTTGACACGGCGTGGAACTCGTGCTATGTTTTCAATTTTGACTGGCTTCGGGTCTGCCCTGTTCTGCACAACCAATTTCAGGGAATCGGGAGGAAAACACAAGTGTTGGTACTGCAGGGTAGTGTCTCACCTCGACTCCACGCGATGAAAGTCGTCACCCTGAGCGGAGTCGAAGGGTGAAGTAAGCAGGCGCGTTTCAGGTTTCGACTACGCTCAACCTGACGAAGAGTGTGATCAGCCCGCTATACCTTTATCGACAGCTTATCCGCCTTAAACTCCGACGTGAAGTGAAACTCGATTCCGGGGAAAGTCTCCTGCGCAACCTTGAGCGCCCACGCCCCATCCGCAAGATACACAGGCCGGTCGTCTCTATCATAGGCAATATGTCTCGCGCGCTGGGCCATGAAACGTTCGAATTCTTCCTTTGTGCTTGCAGTGAACCAGCACGCCTTGTAGATATTCATCGGACGGAATGCGCACGTTGCGCCGTATTCCTGCAACAGCCGGAACTGAATCACCTCAAACTGCAATTCTCCCACTGTCCCGACGATCTTAATGTTGCCCGGCTGCTGGACAAATAACTGCGCAACACCCTCATCTGTAAGCTGTCGAACGCCCTTGTCCAGTTGCTTGGACTTGAATGGATCCTGGTTGACAATCTCCTTGAAAATCTCCGGTGAAAAACTCGGGATGCCTTTGAACTGAAAATTCTCCCCTTCGGTCAGTGTATCGCCAATCTTGAAATTTCCCGTATCGTACAGTCCCACCACGTCACCGGGCCATGCTTCGTCGACAAGGGTTTTTTCATTTGCCATGAATGTGGTCGGGCTGGCGAAGCGGAGCTCCTTCTCCAGGCGGGTATGATAGTAGAACTTGTTGCGTTCGAACCTTCCGGAACAGACGCGGCAGAATGCGATACGATTGCGATGATTGGGATCGAGGTTTGCGTGAATCTTGAAGACAAATCCACTGAACGTTTCTTCCGCCGGGTCAACTACTCTCACCGTAGTCTCACGCGGCTGCGGGGACGGTGCAATCGTTACGAAGGTCTCAAGCAGTTCCTTCACACCAAAGTTGTTGATCGCACTGCCGAAGAAGACCGGGGCAAGGTAGGCGTCACGATAGTGCCGTTCGTCAAACGGTTCGTAGACGCCGTTAATGACTCCAACATCATCCCTGAGTTTTGCAGCGGGATCCGCGCCAAGATGTTCATCAAGAAGCGGGCTGTTGATGTCATCAATGGAAACAATGTCCTCTGATATGGTGGTCTTGTTCGATGTGAATAACTGCAATTGTTTGTCAAACAGATTATAGACACCCTGAAAGCGTGCCCCGATGCCGATGGGCCAGGTCAACGGCCGCGTATGAATGCCAAGCTCACTCTCAAGTTCATCCAGCAGACCGAACGGGTCCCGCCCTTCACGGTCGAGTTTGTTAATGAACACGATGACCGGCGTGCTGCGCATACGACAGACTTCCATCAGCTTGCGCGTTTGCTCTTCAACACCTTTCACGCAATCAATAACAAGGATGACGCTATCCACCGCCGTGAGTGTGCGATAGGTATCTTCGGCAAAATCCTTGTGGCCGGGTGTATCGAGGATGTTGACTTTGTAGCCATTGTACTCAAAGCCCATCACGGAAGTCGCCACGGAAATGCCGCGCTGCTTTTCAATCTCCATGAAGTCCGATGTTGCGCTCTTCCTGATCTTGTTGCTCTTCACGGCTCCAGCGGTTCGGATGGCCCCACCGAACAGGAGGAGTTTCTCCGTGAGCGTCGTCTTGCCCGCATCAGGGTGACTGATGATGCCAAATGTTCGTCGTCTATTAAGTTCGTGGTTCATTACAATCCATTGGTGTCAGGAAAACGAAAGCGCGGGAACGCCGGTGTTTCAGGGCTTGGTTGCAGTTCTATGGTG
>CAZIHJ010000017.1:0-14738 GCA_964538485.1 uncultured Chitinophagales bacterium
CATACGCGTGGGAAATAACGGGTGGTCTTTGCTGTTCTTGATGTCTTTGGACTGGGCAAATATTGCAGACGAAAGGAACAACGCAATAAACACTACGGGAATGGATCGCATAATGATCCCTTAAAATGTTGACAAAAAACCAAAAGCGGCTCCACCTTTTCGATGGAGCCGCTCCGATGTTTCTTATTTCACTCTGAAGAACTCTATCCTTCGGTTCTTCTGTTTGTTTTCTTTTGTGTCGTTCGGGGCTACCGGATTCTCTGGACCGAAGCCCTTCGTTGCAATCCGCTCGGCAGAAATGCCCTTCGCTACCAGCCATTCCTTGACTGCATCAGCGCGGGCCTGCGAGAGCTTCATGTTTGAGGCCTTCTTGCCGACATTGTCCGTGTACCCGTGAATCTCAACTCCGATCTCAGGATTCTGGAACATCGTATTGTATGCCTTCTCCAGAACTGATTCTGATTCCGGTGTGATGGCAGATTTTCCGGTCTCGAAGACAATGCCATCCAACACGATTGCCTTGCCCACTTCCACCTTGATTTCCTCTTTCACGTCATCAGCAGCATCAAGTGGGTTTGTACCACGACCTGTTTCCACTCCATCGCCGATTGTTCCGCCATCGGTATCGGCCTTCAGTGGATCAGTCATGTACCGACTGACCTCATCGCCATCGTTCAGCGTGTCGCCATCAGTGTCCATTTTCAGAGGATCGGTTTTGCGGGTGTTGACTTCATCGCCATCAGGCAATGTGTCACCGTCAGTGTCTGCCTTCAACGGGTCGGTCTTTGTGGTGTTGAGTTCCTGGCTATCGGAAAGAGTGTCCCCATCCGAGTCGACTGCATTGGGATTGGTTTTGTGGAGGTTTACTTCATTGCCATCCGAAAGACTGTCACCATCACTGTCAGCTTTCAGCGCATCGGTGTTGGTGGTCTTCACCTCTTCTCCATCTTTCAATCCATCACCATCAGAATCTGCTTTGCGTTTATCGGTGCCGAGAGCTTTTTCTTCATCGTTGGTCAGGCCATCGCCATCCGGATCAGCCGAGCCGCTTTCTCCCAGCACTGTCATGCCGATGCCGAAATTCCAGTATGCATCATTTCCACCACGCACAACCGCATTCAGTTCATCCTTGAATCCGAGGTTAAGTCCGCCTGTGAACTCCAATGCGACATTCTCCGCAGTCAGAAACTGTACGCCAACTCCAACGGGTGCATACAACATCCAACCCTCTGTTTTCTCACCTGCCGTCACGCCGGGGGGGATATCTTCGACATCGTACCGAATAACCCCCGCCCCACCGTACACATAGGGATTCCAGGAGCCAAAGGACATTGGGCTCAACACGAGCCGGTAGTCAATCGGGAAAATCAGTGAGCGGTACTGAATGCCCTTCACGTAACCGGCACCAATGCCAAGCTCGCCCTGAACATGATCAAACAGACCGTAACGCATGAAGGCACGCGCGTAGTGATCGACTTTCTTGTCCTTGAGCTCCGTCTGGCCAAACGTTCCACCAAAGGTTCCGCCGAAGCCGAGTCCTTGATCCTTGAATTGAGCTGATGATACCGTCGCCAATGTCATAAGACATACAAGCACGATGAGGGATTGTATCCGTTGACCCATAACTCTCCTCTGAGATATTGAATACACTAAAATGTGGATGGTACGTCGTCAGATCGGCAGAGCACAGCTAACCGGAGAATCTGCTTGCCGATTGCCAGACGTGATACTGGGGCGTGGAAAAGATAGGTGTTTTCGGCTGGAATTTCAAGCCAAGTAATTCAAATCATCGCTAATTGCCTAAAGCCTTCCGGCCCATTTTTCAACGGCTTCCTTGGCAATATGGACTTCATTCCCTTCGATTTTGCTTGGGATGGGATCCGGATAATACTTTGCACAACATGCATAGGCCTCCATCGTCATCATATCCCATTTTGAAGGACATCGTGCACAATAAATCATCGAACCGCTGATCTTGAACTCCGTCGAACCGCAATGTTCACTCACACTGATCGCAGTAACGGCTCGTCCGTCAGGGGCAAGGTAGGCAAGCACGAAGCGCTTGGTTTTTGGGGTTTCATACTCAAAACGAATAAGCCGGTACTTCTTCAGGTCATCAAGCGAGAATACAAGATCATCACCTTCCTGACTGACATCAATGTCTTTCATGAAGACGAAACTCGTATCATACCTGAATGGCTCTTCTACCACTGGCTGTGCAGCAATTACCGGGTGCGTTGAGGGATTGACATACCAGAAGAATAATCCAATGCCAAGCAAGAGCACTGTAGGATAGAGAATCCATCCAAATCGACCCGTTCGTGGCCTGGGTGCGGCCTGGTCTTCAATCGAATCGGTGACTGTTTCCATCGGGCTCCCGCAGGTCGGGCAAAATTTTTGCGCCCCTTCCGATTCAGATCCGCATATTCTACACAACATGTGCTCATCCTTTCTCTGGTTGCCCGATAATATACGAACACTCCGACTGTCCGGCAACTTGTTGCTACCCGGTCAATTTGGTACATTGTTCATATTCATTTGAATGCGAGAATACCGTGGTATCAAAGTGGCTACAGACGATCATCGGCCTCCTCTTTATGATACAGCCGGCCTACCCCCAATCGTTTCAGGATTTTGTCGATCATGTTTACAGTTCGCCTGACTCGCTGAGAACCGCGATCGTTGATAGTTTCATGAATGCCGTCCCGGCATTCCCATTTATCGAAGATGACACATTATGTCATTTCTTGTACCGGGGAAGTACCACCAGTGTCAACGTACCGGGCGATGCCAACGGTTGGAATGGAAGCGCTTTCCCGATGTCGAAACTCTCCACAACCAATCTGTGGTATTACACCCGCTCATTTGAAGCCGACGCCCGACTTGACTACAAGTTTGTCCTGAATGGCTCTTCCTGGATACTCGATCCTCGCAACCCGTTCTTTGTCTCCGGAGGGTTTGGACCGAATTCCGAACTGCGAATGCCGCAGCACATTCCGGCTTCCGAGATAGAGTTCAATCCTGCAATTCCGCATGGAACACTGCGCGATACAACGTTTTTCAGTCCGTCACTCGGCAACTCCCGCACGATCAGAGTGTACACGCCTCCTTCCTATCAGTCTTCACCCGATAGCTTTGGCGTTGTGCTTGTGCATGACGGCTTGGAGTATGTTACGCTGGCACAGATGAATAATGTGCTCGACAACCTCATCGCCCAGAACCGTATCCAACCGGTCATCGCGGTGTTTGTTCCACCGGTCAATCGCACGCCGGAGTATGCGGGGAATCAGATGAACCAGTTTACCACGTTCATCGTGAGTGAACTTATGCCATATATCGACGCCCGGTACCGCACAAGAAGGAATCCGCAACATCGTGCAGTGCTCGGCGCATCCAATGGCGGGAATATCTCCCTGTGGATCGGCTACCAGCATCCAGAAATATTCGGCAACATTGCAGCTCAATCAAGCAACATAATCTCCTCCATCTCCTCGGGATTTCAGAACAGTCCAACACTCCCGCTCAGGCTTTATCTTGATCTCGGCACGTATGATATTGGAGTTTTGATTCCGCTGGTTCGTAACTTCATCCCAATTCTTCAATCGAAGGGATATCCGTACAGGTACGAGGAGTATCATGAAGGACACAGTTGGGGCAATTGGCGGGCACACGTTGATAATGCGCTGGAGTTCTTCTTTCCAGGATCGGCTCTTTCGGTACGCGAGGAGAATGCCGAGCCGGAGAGTTTCGAGCTATTTCAAAATTATCCGAACCCGTTCAATGCGAGTACAAGAATCGGATTCAGGATTGTGGATTCAGGATTCATGACATTGAAAGTGTATGATGTTCTCGGTCGGGAGGTGGTAACATTGGAGGGCGGACAAGTGGAAGTTGGAATGTACAGCGTGGAGTTCAAGGCAGACTATCTCTCCAGCGGCGTCTACATCGCACGGCTGAGTGTCGGAAATAACATTCAAACCCGCAAGCTCTTGCTGCTGCGATAGCTGTTCCAAAATCAGGTAAGGACCGATATGAATCGCACCGTCCAGATTCTGATGCTCAGTTGTTTGATTCCCTTCTCTTCATTCAGTCAATACGACTGGAGCATTCCTCAACAAATAACAACGGGGGGTGGCGACGATGTCCACCCTGCAATAGCAAATACCTTGTATTCGCCCAGTCAGAACCATGAGTGGCTCGCCTTTAGTCATAGTGGCAAGGACATCTACATCCTAAAGAGTGATCAATTTGGGGAAGGATGGTCGACGCCTCCCATTCCACTCACAAACGACTCAGCCGATAACGATTTCCCATCGATGTCCTGGACAAGCTTCAGTGGCTCCGCGCAACGCCTGATGGTCGTTTGGCAGGGAAGACGGTCAGGGAATCTGGAGATACTTTTTAGTCTTCTTACTGATTCCGGTTGGACTACGCCTTCTGAAGTTGTGCAACATTCCGCAGATGACGTCCATCCTGCACTAGCCCCGCGAGAGAACGGTTGGGGAGTTGTATGGGAGCGTGAGGGACGAATTTTCTACTCTGAACACACTGCCGGTGCATGGTCCTCCCCGGAGATCGTAACACCGCAAAGTGATAGCACGAGTTCTTCTCCCGACCTGGTTTTCGTGAGTCAGTCTATCAGTTGGAATCCGTTGGTGATATGGCAACACACCAAAGCTTCTGACTCACTTGATGCAGTCTGCAGCAGAATTAGGGTCAACAATGTGTGGAGAACTCCGGACACTGTCATGTGGTCAGGAGATAACCACCGGCCACGATTCTTCAAAGTTTCTGGCTTAGAAATGTCATGGGAATCTAAGCAACCCGGAGGGATTCCGACTCTCCTTTCTTGCCGAGGCGATGTGTATGGAGATTCGATAAGGTGGTACAACAGGATTTCATTGATGTTGGAGCCCACAAGAGGAAGGAATGTAAGTGTAAATGGATTTTACGTCGTCACCGACGCAGCTTCGAAATGGTTTGGGGCGGCAACGTGGGAGAAAGCCGATGACCTGACTGACAGCATCGGCGTTTCCTTCCGGGATGGATCTGATATTCAGTACTTGGCCCCGACGATTGGATCAAATCGAAATCCAATGATATCGACAAGCATATGGGGCATGCGATTTTGGTCCATTTGGGAAAACAATGGCACCGGGTCATGGAAGCTCTTCGGATCGACCATTCTCCTCCCCCTCGGTGCTGTCGATGAGAAACCGATCCTAGGGGGATTCGAGCTTTTGCAGAGTTATCCAAACCCATTCAACCCGAAGACAAAAATAGTCTATAGGATCACGAGTCGCGAGTTTGTAGAGTTAAGAGTATTTGATGTTCTCGGCCGTGAGGTGGCAACCCTTCTAGAGGCACAGATAGAACCCGGAACTCACACCGTGGAGTTCAGAGGAGATCACCTTGCAAGCGGCGTATACCTGTATCGTCTCACTGCGGGCAACTTCTCGGAAACAAAGAGACTTCTCTTGTTAAAATAGCCCAGCATATCACTGCAACACAATTCAAAGAGGTCACCATGAAACGTCTTGCGATTGTTTTGTGTCTCGGTTTTCTTCCCTTCATCAGCACGTTTGCGGAACCGGGCAAATCGCCCGCCGGAACGCGTTCTGATTCCCGCCGACAGAATGGTCAGCAACAACTGCGAACGGAGACTACCCCGCAACAGAATCCATTTCCCCCGAGTGAGGGAACGCTGGAACGGCAACGGAGCGCTCCGGTCCCAAACTCCCGCAGGTTGAATTCCGTTGTTCGATGGGTGAGCACCGACGCTGCCGCAATCGGCCAGGATGTTGCCGCAAGCACCGATCACGCATTCGTTGGCTGGAACCTGAATAATACCCGTGTTTCATTGCACGATCATTTCAATAGCGTGCCGGGATGGGAAAACCTGTCTGATCCCAATACATACAGAAACTTCGTAGCCCTTTCTGCTGACGCTGAGATCGTAGCAAATGCATCATACCAGAACATTTATCTGTTCGACAAAAACACGGGGAACATATTGTTGAACTTCGTCCCCGAGGGAGGGCGTATCGCAGGACCCATCGCTGTCTCACGGGATGGCTCCGTGATGGTATGCGCGACTATTGCCCCTAACGCAGGCGGCGTACACAGATTGTATGCATTCGCCCTCCCTTCTCCAATACCAATCTGGACGTTTGATTTTGATGATAGCCAGAGCACCGGAGTCTATGGAGTGAACATCAGCGTTGACAAGTCCACTGTTGCGGTCAATGGTAAATTCTACGGGTGGGTTCTCGATGCAAATACGGGGACCGTCCGAACTCAGTTCGACATCGCAAACACGGAATCCAAGATCGCCCTGAGTGGCGACGCTTCCGTCATGGCAATTGCCGACCTTGCCGGATTCGTCAGCACATACCAATGGAATCCGGGCCTGAACAGTTATGACCCGCTCTGGAGATACAGGATACCTGCCGGACTGTTCACGAACTGGGCAAGCGCCATCGAAGTATCCGCCGATGGATTGACCATCATGGCAGGGACGTTGATTTTTCTCAGCGCGGGGTATGACGGTACCGTGTATTTGTTCGACACGTTCGGAGATGGAACACCGAATTGGGTATACACCGGTGCAGGCGATGAAATTGATGAGGTGGCGCTGTCAGATGACGGTTCTCTTGCATCCGCAATCACCTGGGGGGATATCGGGAATACTCAACCGGATATTCTCATCTTCGAACGAAATTCCAACATTCCTGTGTATACTGTCAATACCGAAGGGTCAATGTTCTCACTTGCAATGTCCGCAGATGGCCGGACTGTTGTAGCAGGTGGCAAAGCCGTCCATGCCCGCGTGTTTGGCAGTGGCGGCAACGTGTATAACATCGAAGTCGATCTTGGAGGAGGAACGGTATCCGGAACTGTCACGCTCACCGGTGCACTGAATAACGCCGGCGCAAAAGTCGAAGCCGTCGGGACGAATCGAAAAGCTGTGACTGATTCCAACGGGACCTATCACTTAAGCAACCTTCCCACAGGGACCTACAGCCTGAAGGTATCGAGTCTGGGATATGTGAACACAACGCTGGCATCGGTCAACGTGGTCAGTGGTGACACCACGGAGAACATCAATGCAACTCTCACTCAAACCGGGGCTGCCCCAACTGGTCTCGTGGCTTCACACGGACTGAATGCCCAGATTCAACTCTCATGGACAACTCCAAGCGAGATGTCAGGGGAATCCTTTGATCGATCTCTGGCAGCCGATGGGATTCATCAGGGAAAATCCATTTCCGCCAGACGCAGCAATAACCGATCTCTTATCGTATCCAATAATCCCCTCCGGTCAGACAACGCCTCAACGTCGGAGATTCCGGACAGCGTTCGTATCTACCGTGGTATTCGATCCGGTGGCCCGTACTACTTCAAAGGAACAGTGACGGGCTCCACAACTGGTTATGTTGATACAACTGCCCAGCCTCTCAAGGATTATTATTATCGCGTTACGGCGGTATACGGTGAAGGTGAGAGTGCATATTCAAACGAGGCATTCGGCACAGTTGACAGCTCCTTCCTGCAATTCAGTATTTCCACGCCCCATCGCGCGGTTACGCCAACAATTGATGGAATCCTCTCTCCGGGCGAATGGACTGATGCACTGCAGGTTGATGTTTCAGACGTATTTGGTTATGGAGGCGGAATCCCTCTACCACGCGGTAGTGTGTTTATGTACATGAAATATGACAGCACCGCCGGCAAGCTTTATATCGCAGGAGAGGATCTCCTGAACACCGATGGCCTCACGAACGGCGAGGGTTTTGGTCTTTATTTCGACGATAACAACAATGATCGGTTCAGTGATATCGGCGGTAACCCGCTTGTTCGTGAAGGCAACTATTGGGGATACTATTACACCACCGGAGCCGTAGTAAGATTTCGAGAACTCTATGGCAACGGAGGTGTCTCCGCGGTTATTGATACTGTTACAGACGCAGAGATTGGCGTGTCGACAGGGGCAGGACATTTCGTCGGTGAGGTAAGTATTCCGTTGAGTTTCTTAAATAAGAACCATCTCCAGGTATTCGGCCCCGATAAGAACGTTGGAGCAGGAATGTTTGTGATTGGGAGGGATGGCTCAGGCAGTCCGCTCTGGCATGGTTGGTGGCCGCAAACGATGTCAAGTGTATTCACGGCCCCAAGCTTTGGCAATATCCATATTCCCATCAATCTTGTCGCTCCTCCCAAGGCACCTGCAAACGTCAGTGTAACACGTCAGGGAACCGGGCTTGTATTCACATGGGATGATCCAACTCATGGCTTGAATAATGATCCGCTAGGTGCGACGGTAACGCTTGAACTTGAACGAAACAATGTCACAGTAGCCCAACTCCCTCTTGGTGTTCAGACCTTCACTGATACCGGGCTGGTGGATCAGGGGTGGTATGAATACCGGATACGCGGGTTCATTGATGTTGTGTCCAGGACACAATATCATGGACCGTATTCAGAACCGGCGGGTGAGTTTGCAGTGAGCGCGCCACAACTTACGGAATTGATCCATGACGACGGAGTACCTGAAGCGTTCTACGTCGTGGATTTTTCCTATGATGGGAATAAGTTTGCTGTCCGGTACACACCATCCAATTTCCCGGCGCGGGTATACAGAGTAAAAGCGTTCACCAACAACGGGAACAGTCCGATCCTGGTTTCCATCCACGCGGACAGTTCCGGTCTTCCCGGACGGATACTGGCCGGACCGTATATTGGAGAGTCGCATCAGCAGGCCGGAGTCGACAGTTTTCTCGTAACGCTCCCCGCTGACGACCCGCCGATTATTGCCGGTGGTGATTTTTTTGTTGTGCTTGGCTACCTGCCTTCAAGTCCTGGAGCGCCGGGAATTGGCGGAGATTTCTCCGCCCCCATAGACGGACGGTCGATGTACTTCACTAATGCCACGGGCTGGGTTTCCATTCCAAATGCAGATCTTGTTGTTCGCGCCTTTGTAACGGATCCCTCACTGGAGGTGGACAAAGAGAATGGAGTCCCCACGACCTTTGCCCTGTATCAGAACTATCCCAATCCGTTCAATCCGTCTACGAGTTTTGAGTTTCAGGTTCCAAACTCCGGGTTTGTCACGTTGAAGCTCTATGACATTCTTGGGAGTGAGGTCATCACTCTGGTAAATGAACAGAAAGTACCGGGGAAATATTCAGTGAAGTGGAATGCCGAAGACCTGCCGAGCGGTGTGTATTTCGCGCGACTGTCATCCAACAGAAGTGTTCAGACTATAAAACTAATGTTGTTGAAGTGACATTCAGTCTTGTGGTATATTTGTAACGGACTGAAGAATGAGGGTGCCCGCCTGGGTGCATCGAACCCAGTATGCCTTCATTGGTGACAACGTTGTCGCTCCGCTGTAACCATTGTTGAATTCGAAAAATGGAGACATCACAATGCCGGATGGCGATGTCGTTATGGACGATACTGGAACCGGTGATGAGATTGCCCCGATGAGATTCCAGCCGGCATTCACCGGGACGCTGTCCGATGTAATGGGTTCCCCGGAAACAGAGATCTGGTGAGACGGTCCAAAGTTCATCCAATATCCGACACCTTGGTACAAGGTATCACGCGACACGTAGCCGTTGCTGTAGGCAAAAGCCGCAGAGGTTGCTGAAGGGAAGACGGATGTTGCACGGGGATCAATTGGCTCCACAGGAAGAGCAATCATGTTCCATCCGGAGCTCATTTGAGTCACCAACGTAAACGTTTCGGCGACGCGGAACTGCCACGCAAGCGAGGCCGGACCCCATCCCGCACCATTCCCTGCGCTCACACGCCAGAAGTATGATGTCAAGGTATCGAGTCCCGCCACCGCCTTCATCGTATCTACCAGAGTCGAATCCGACAAGACGAGGGACGCGAAGGAGCTGCCCGTTGAAACCTCAAGTTTATAAACCTTCGCATCGACAACCTGTTGCCACACAAGGACCGGAGGTGAACCTGTTCCCCTGGTACCATCTGCCGGAGATACAAGTTGGGTCATCGCGGGAGCAATCCAGGTTGTAAGGACCCGGGTTTCGCTATGCGCTCCCCACCCTGCGCCGTTCCCTGCACGAATGCGCCAGTAGTACGTCGTGCCGGGTTCAAGAATGGAGACGGAGCGTGACGTGTCTGTCAGCGAGGAATCCGAGACGATAACCGTCGAGAACGCCGAAGAGAGTGAAACCTCAAGCTGATATCGTGTTGCCAGCTCAGTCGAGTGCCACACAAAAAGAGTCGGGATCGGGACATCTCCAGTGCTATCGGCAGGACTGATCGCCACTGCCTGAGTCGGAATTGTCCATGTCGTGAAGCTTCGGCTTGCGCTGTACGGCCCCCACCCTGCACCATTTCTCGCCCGTACCCTCCAGTAATACGTAGTGTTCATCATCAATCCCGAAACCAGTCGCGAAGTCCCGATCAAGGATGAATCAGTCATCAACGTGGTATCAAAGGAAGACGAAGTTGACAAGTCAAACTGATAGCCAATTGCCGTTGCAACCGATTGCCACGTGAAGAGAGAGGGGATCGAAACGTTTGTCGCGCCGTCAGCCGGACTCAGAGAAATCACCTGGGCAGGAGTCGTCCACGTTGTAAAACTGCGCGTCGTGCTGAACGATCCCCAGCCCGCACCCGTGTGAGCACGCACCCGCCAGTAATACGTGGTGTTCATCGACAGTCCAGACTGCACAATTGAGGAATCAACCAGCGACGAATCGTTCACGACAAATGATGCAAAGGTATTGGACAACGAAACCTGCAAATGATAGAGATCCGCAGACTGAATCCTGAACCAGGTGAAAGCAACGGGTGTCTCCACGCCGGAGGCAGAATTGGCCGGTGTATTAAGAGTAATTTGAGGAGAACCGGAACTCGATGAACCTGTCAATGCGACGTTGACAGTTGCCTCGTCAGGATCGCTGCTTTGAATCACAAGGGCGTTGTTATATATCTGGCTTGCCTGTGTTGGGATGAATCGAACCCGTACCCGGGCGAACGAGTCGACCGAAACACTTGTCGGAGTATCGACAATACGGAAGTTGGGAGATGGCGACTGCAACAGCAGTCCTGAAACACTCAAAGTCGCCCGGCCGTTATTTAAGAGAAACAGCGTCCACTCTAAAGAGTCCCCGACCGCTATGGTGCCGAAGTTGATTGCCTCAGTCGATGTGAGAATGTCGGGAGAGAGTGTTGGAGCAGTCGAACTTCGGAAAGAGGAGATGCGATCGATAAATTCAGGATGGTCAACGAGCGGGTTACGCTTCCCTTGAAATGATGCGACTGCGTTATTACGCGTACGGTCCTTCGAATTCACCGTATCCGATTTGTACCAGAGACGAAGTGCATTCTCCTGATTCTGATCAAGATAACCTTCGTAGTTGTTCTGGTACCGCAACATGAAATAAAAGAGCGCGCGAGCAACATCACCCTTTTGAACATCTCTCGGTTCAAAGGCGATATCACCGCTGGCATTCAATCCCCTTTTGGATCCACCCTCCTGATAGGTGATGTTTGAAACAACCACACCAAAGGGGTAACTGCCGCGGGCATTGTTGGCGGGACTGTACGTCGGGAAAAGGTGATTGAGGTCGCTCCGGTTCGGTTCAATCTGATTGAACGTCCCCTGTGGCCATGTATGCTCAGTGTCAAAGTTTTGGTTCTGTGCTTCGGTCCTGTTGGTTGCACGGATCCGTCGTCCGGTGTACACACATTCAATGGTATCGTGCAAGCCGTGGTCATCCACTGTTTCAAACATTCTATCGCGGCCGGTATTGTAACCAAGTGAGGTGTGACTGGTGACCAGATTTGTCAGCGCCGTCTTGAGGGCATTCTCCCATAATCCCTGGGTGGAATTGTATGAAGGATCAGCAAACCGGCCAGTTCCGGTCCACCGAACAGGAAGTGCTCCCGGCAAACCCGAACCCAAAACCAAAACTACATCCTTCCAGGTGACGTTTTGATTTGTGCCAAAGTGTACATACACCCGGACACTGTCGTTTGCCGGCACGGTAAACGAGGTATCTTTTACACGAAATTCCTGTCTCGTGGTATTGATGTCAGTTACGGTGAACGGTGTGCCTCCTGCATTGCGCACCCAGAACGCCAGACTGTCCGTTGTGTTAACGAGAACTGTGTCAAACTGTGTGGGAGAAGAAAGACTGATTTGGGCTTGTGCCGGACCACCACCAATCAGGAGCATAAACAAGAGAACATAACACCTGTACATATTCATCAAACTCTACCTGCGAAAACTGAGCGAAATAACGAAACGAAAACAGCCAATTGAAAATTTCCCTTATGTAGCATATCGAATCTTACTGCAATTTGCAATTGCAGATGTAAACCAGGAGCGAATTGTCAAAGGAATGAATGGAGACAATTGCATTTTCGCCGCATTCGATTATATTCAAGCATGCTCCCATCACATAAGGGGCGAAGGATTGGGGGATTGTTCAATAGATGACGAGACATCATACACACGATATGAACCGAGAAACCATTGATCGCATAATTACCGAGATCCTTCAAGAGAAACTCAAAGGAAAAGACGGCCACTTGTGTTGCAAGGACGGCGTCTGTTCGGATAATCTTTGTGTAGTGCACAATAAGGAAGGCGTGCGGAGCGTTGTCGGAAGCGGCGCCACTCGCATTACCGCAGGTATCGGGGTTGAAGCAGGCGGTGGTATTGATCCAGATCTCGCCGGGATGATTGACCACACTCTGTTGAAGCCCGACGGCACAATTTCGGAAATCGAGAAGCTCTGCGCCGAAGCAAAGAAGTACTCATTCGCAAGTGTATGCATCAACCCGAGCTACGTTCCCCTCTGCGCAAAACTTCTGAAAGGGACCGAGGTAAAAGTTTGTACGGTAATAGGATTCCCTCTCGGCGCAACTTCCACCGCGTCCAAGGCATTCGAGACGGAACAGGCCATCCGGGACGGCGCCCAGGAAGTGGATATGGTATTGAATGTCGGAATGCTCAAGTCAGGACAATACGAGTATGTGGAGAATGATATCTTTGCCGTTGTCAGCACAGCGAAGCGCTACCGCGTTCTGAGCAAAGTAATCCTCGAGACGGGGTTCCTGAGTGATGAGGAAAAAGTGAAGGCATGCATTTTATGCAAGAGAGCCGGTGCGGACTTTGTGAAGACATCAACCGGTTTCGGCAAAGGTGGCGCAACTGCGGGAGACATCGCCCTTATGCGCCGTGTCGTTGGAAGCGCGATGGGGGTCAAAGCATCCGGAGGTGTGCGAAGCCGTGAAGATGCATTGACAATGGTCGCAAGTGGCGCTGATCGCATCGGTGCCAGTGCAAGTGTCAAGATCGTGATGGGCGAACCAGCCGAAGCCACAAAAGGATATTGATGAAACGTGTGTGTCACCCGTTCGTAATTCTGTGTACAGCGGTAGTGCTTACGTCGTGCGGATCCATTGAAGAAATGCAACAAGAGGAGGTCCCGCCACCGGTGGTGCAACCGCAGCAAGTCATCAAGCCCCCTGAACCTCCCCCGAGCTTCGAAACAAATACCGATACTGTGGTTATGACAAACACTCAACCCGCTGCGCCGCAAGCGGATTCTTTACGACAACCGGAGATCCGGTTCATGGTGCAGATAGGCGCATTCAAAGATCCAAAGAACGCAAGCGTGATTCAGGGATTGGCGCGGGAACGCTACCGTATGCCTGTTTTCAGTGATTATAATTCGACTATCGCTATGTACCAGATTCGCATCGGCTTCTTTGAATCGCGAGAAACAGCGCAAGCATTCCGTCAACAAATGTCAGATGATTTCCCCAACGATTACAGGGACGCATGGGTCGTTCAACTCGCACGGTAGTTCTGTTTCTTACGCCCTTGATCTTGTCAACAGGATGTGGCGGATCATCAGGAACGCGGTCATCCGGTGAGGAGGACTACATCCGGGAGGCGCGACGCTACGAAGCAGAATTCCGGCCCTCGGATTTCGATTCAGTTCAACCTCCCATACCCGGGAACATAAGAGAAGAGCCCCGGGAAACCGTTGTGTCCATGCCGGATGCTCCGGTATCAATGGAACTCGTGTCCGGATTTCGTGTGCAGATTTTCTCGTCAAACAACATTGACGACGCCAACCTCATGAAGTCCGAAGTTGAGCAACACTTTCGTGAGGAACTGTTCTATCTGGTGTACGATCCTCCCACATACAAACTGCGGGGTGGAGATTTCTTGACCAGGTACGAAGCAGACAGATTTGCACGTCTCTTGAAGGACGCGGGCTATAAAGATGCGTGGGTTGTTCCCGAAAGAGTATACAAGAATCCTCCGCCAAGAACTCCTGTTCCTGACGATACTCCAAAACACTAACACGCTAGCGGAACCTGAGCAACACCCCTTCTACATTCCAGCGTGCGCGGACTTTTAGCGTGTCGTTTGACGTAATGAATCGTTCTGAAGGGGTAAAAGGAAACGGCCGGCCCGGGGAGTACTGATGAGAACTGTCTGTGTCCCTGAACGCATGCAAAGTGTATCTCCCCTCCGGAAGTTGATCAAT
The DNA here is from genome assembly GCA_964538485.1 of uncultured Chitinophagales bacterium. Classification (GTDB taxonomy): domain Bacteria; phylum Bacteroidota; class Ignavibacteria; order UBA10030; family UBA6906; genus JBJXHC01. The sequence goes on from CAZIHJ010000017.1 coordinate 14,550, forward strand.
CACAAATTTCCCCGGCGTCTGCATCGACAGCGTCCTCGATTCCATGACGGCTGGGTCAACACGTAGGGCGGTGACGATAATCTCTCCCGTTGCTCCTTCGTCCTGATCGACCACGGTCCCTTCGATCGTTCCTGCCAGACGCAGATCGCGTGTCTCGAATCGCACAACGCTCGCTGAGTCCTCCCAAGA
>CAZIHJ010000017.1:14838-38716 GCA_964538485.1 uncultured Chitinophagales bacterium
GGTATGACGCCGACAGTTGAGAAGTCTGCGCGTCGTAAGTATGTGAGAAGAATCGCAACCGGATTTGTGCCAAACGTATCAGTTAGCGTGAAGATCGCTTGGGGAAAAGCGACTGAATCAACCGGTTCGCTGAATCTGATTTGAAATTGAGTCCGGTCAATGGAGCTGACGGATGCTAAAAATGGGCGCGAGGTATCTTCCTTTGCCAACCTGAACCAGACATTCTCCGCAAGTTGCCGTTCGGTCGTGAGAATCACGTCATTAGTCGTCACTCCATACTGATCAATTTGTTTGTCGTACAGAAGGTCACGGTACTCATCACGTATTGCAAAAACCCGGTAGCTGCCAAGCGAAAGGTTGGACAGTGTGAAGTTACCGTGTGTCCCGGTCTGGACAATGTAGTCCGGACGTTGAAAGGACGGGTTCAATGTATCCGGATTCAAACCATCAAGGGCATAGGCAAAGATCATCACCCCTTCCGGTCGCTCATCAAATACCCTCCCGCCGATTATCCCCCGATCAATTGAGTCACCCGTTGAGAACGCCAGCGTAAAACCGGCGACCATCCGGTTATTTGCACGGCGATCCACGATATCCGTTCCGATATTGACGACATAGGTCCTGTTGTTCCGCAATGGTTCGGAAAAAATCACCGTAACATCTGTGCTCCCCCAATCGAATTCCAACTGGCCGACATACGGGGAGATGAATATCGACTCCTCTACAGTCCTCCGATCGACGTATTCAGAGAACTCCAGTACAATCCTGTCGGTCTTCACCTTGACGGAGTTGTTTGCCGGACTCGTGAAGATAACTTCCGGGGGAGTCGTATCCACTGGTCCTCCTCCCGGGGGTATTTGACCGGCACACTGAAACATCCATAGACTCAACAATAGCACCAGCGGTGATGCGGGAAGATTTTTTTTTCTCAAAGTGGAACCTTTCATTGAGCCAATCAGTTATACAGGGTGTACACAGTGGCATGAGAGAGAAACAAGGGCCCCCCTGGAATGGGTGATGGTGGTGATGTCGTGTAGACGGTGGGTCACAACGACAGAAATTTCAGGTGGGCCCGTATTGTTCTTGCAGGTAGTGCTGGAGAAATGAGAGAATGTACCTGCATTGCGCGAAAGGCCTCAATTATTATTGGGGCCTTTTTTATTTCCGGTCTCCGTTAATGCTTCGGATTTTATTGTATCCCTTTGTCTTCTATATTTTCTTACAAATCGCATATGGTCTGAATACGTCGTCGTAAACCAATGCCCACCCTCTCCATTCGCCACAAAGAAAAGATAGCGATGCTGTTCTGGAAAGAGCGTTGCGAGGATTGATGCCTTGCCGGGATTATTTACCGGACCCGGCGGTAGCCCCTTATGCCTGTATGTGTTATACGGATTATTGGAACGCAAGTCCGAATAGAGCACACGCCGCGGGCCACCATCAATAAAAAACTGTACGGTTGGATCCGCTTGCAACAACATACCTGCACGCAGCCGGTTGTGATACACTCCTGATATTCGTTTCCGCTCTTCGTTCAAAACTGCCTCGCCCTCGACAATGGAAGCCATTGTCATTACCTGATGCGTTGTCCAACCAACGTCCTTTGCCCGGGCTTGCAATGAATCGCTATAAAAATTCTTGAACTCTGTCACCAACCTCCGTACAACATCAGCTTCATTGGGTTGCCAGGAGAAGCGGTAAGTCTCCGGAAGAAGATAACCTTCAAGTGACCGCGCCTTGATCCCAAGCGAGCGGACGAACTCTTCATCGTACACAAGGTCCATGTACCTCGCAGAATCCAACCCCAGCACACGGGACAGAATCCTCGCCTGAATGGTTGCGCGCAATCCTTCCGGAAGCGTGACTGTCACGAGAATGGTTCTCATTCCTTCCCGTAAAGAGAGGAAGAGATCGGTATTGGAAATCCCGCTGGGAAAACCATAGCGGCCAACCTGGATTTGATTCGATCCCCCAAGGATGCGGGCGACGAAGATGAATCTTTCACGACTCTCGATTAATCCCTGGGCTTCAAGAGAATCCACGACCGAGGCAAACGACTGACCACGCGAAACGGTGAAATGCTTCTCGGTCGAATTGGGAAAGTCATTGGATTGATAGAACACAAGCCATAACGCGAGGGCAGCGCCAATGAGCACTATTGCCAACACACCAATGACTATCTTCAGAGATTTTCTCATTACCGCTTCGAATTGCTGAGTTCGTGATACCGATCCACATATTGTTGAACCACGGAGGAGTCGGACCCTGATAACCGGTGGGCATCCGCCAGTGCCTGATATGCAGGGGCGTACAGTGGTCGCTCCTTCACGATTTGTTCAAGTCGGATCATCGCCTGTGCAGAATGTCCTTGTCTCGCCAGGAGCTCGGCCTGTACAATCCATGCCTCCGGATACTCAGGGCGTAGGCGCACTGCTGTTTGCAGATGCTCACCTGCTTTCTCATAAGCACCAGACATCATGAATGCAACCCCGAGAAGAAATTGTCCACGTGAAGATTGCGGGTCACGCCGGACGACTTCTTCCAGAATGGGACCCGCCTGTCCCAGCTTCCCTTGCTTCAGGTAGGCCCGGGCCATCTGCATGGGCATGTACAAATCGTGCGATAGAAAATGAATTCGCCCCGGTTGAAATTCAAACACCTCCATGATTTCGGGGGCTTCTTCATCAGTCTGGAATAATGGCTCGACATTGTCAATGCCGAACCAATTTCGTAACACCGCAACATGGGTCACTTTCCGGGATACGAGAAACTGTTGGAGTTTTGCATAGCTTCCAATATTCTCGATCATCTCGGGTGAGACAAGTCCGACCATATCCGCCACACGCCGCCCGGAATAATATCCGATCGCCCCAATGTCATGCGTACCTATGACAGCCTCTGCGGGAAGATTCTCCCCCAACCATTTTGCGGTACGCACCTGCCTGTCAGAGATGTACTTGCAGCTTTCAGTGTACGTGTCCTTGATATCCCAACCGGCATGTACAAATTGAGCGGAGAAAAGTACAAGTAAACCAAGTTGCAGCGCAAGAACGATCCTCGGCTTTTTGAAAGCGGTCACACGTTGCATGAGAAATCTTGAAGTTATAAATACACCGGCAAGTCCGAGAAAAATCACAGAAGGGAGAATCGGCATCAGATACCTTCCCTCCTGATAGAGATAAGGGAGTTTTTGCCAGTATGCAAAGAACATGGCAAGCGGCCAGAGGAGGTGAATCAGCAATGCCGTCGGCTGCCGTTTCATCATGCATACAACCACGTGAATCACACCAATCCCGACGAACAACGCAAACACTGAAAGGTGACCGGTGGTGAGATAGTCAAATACCTGTGCGGGGAAATTCGTCTGCCCCCCCGAATAATATCTGATCTTCGCTGCGTACGTGTTGGGAAAAACAGACCCCGAAAGAGACAGGTTAAAGGCAACATACGCAAGTGCAAAGCCACCTGTGATCAGTGCGGTATTTTTCAACCAAGTGTAAGAAACAGTTGCAGCAGCGCGCTTGCCACGCACGGAAATTCTTCTGACAATCCACGCATGATACAATGCCTCCGCAGCGAGCAGAACAAAAAATATAACCGCTTCGGGACGAGTCCAGAGCATTAAGCCACCAATGATACCGAGCGGCACCGAAGAACGACTCTGATAGTAGAGTGTGGCCGCAATAATCAGAAAGATGAACAGTGTGGTTTCCATCCCTGAAAGTGAAACCCATAAAAGCCGGGGCTCCATCAGGACCAATATCGCAGGTGCACTTGCAATCAACCAATTCTCCGGGAAATAGGCGAACCCGAGTTTTGACGCGAACACAGCACTGGCCAAAAAGAACCCGACGCCAAGGACATAGCTCAATACGATTTCATTGGATGTCACAAAGAAGCCAACTGCAAGCAACGTGGTATAGAGTGGAGAAGTGGAACCCGATGTGGCCATCTCGTCCCGATAGTACGAAAAACTTCCATACTCGTTCAGGTTCTTGGCAAACTGAAGATGGATCCAGGGATCATCCAGCGGAAAACCAGGAGAGTGATTGATTGTGCCGGCATACCATGCCACAAACACGCTCGACACCAAACCGAAGATGAGAGTGGCAATGAAAATGGCGTTACAGACTTTGGAAGAAATCCCGGGAATCATCATAGGGAAAGATTCGCCACCGCACCAAGTTCGACATCTGATGTAACGTTGTCTGTGAGTTTCATCCAACCGACGTAACCGATCATTGCCGCATTGTCCATACAATACTCCACTGGAGGATAAAATACACGGTGGCCTCGCGTTGTCGCCTGTTCCGTCATCCTTGAACGCAGTAGTGAATTTGCAGATACGCCACCGGCAAGAGTTACATCGCGCACGCCGTACTCATTCGCCGCATTGATTGTCTTCTTCACCAGCACATCAACCACCGATGCCTGAAAACTCGCACAGATATTCGCACGAAGCTGATGATCAATAGAAGAGGTCTGGATGTCCTCGTCGAGTAGTCCCCGATGTCTGAGATAGTACAGAACCGCAGTCTTGATTCCGCTGAAGCTGAAGTCATATGTTCCCGGTTCAAGGAACGTCCTCGGAAAATCTATTGCATGTGGATCACCCTGAACTGCTGTTTTGTCGATCATCGGACCGCCGGGGTAGCCGAGACCAAGCATCTTGGCCACTTTATCGAACGCCTCACCGGCGGCATCATCGCGTGTTTGCCCGAGCAACCGGTGTTTCAGGGGCTCCTCAACGAGAACAAGCATTGTATGACCACCAGAGACAATAAGCGAAATGAATGGATACTCGGGCTTGGATTCGAGTAGAAAATTTGAGTACAAATGTCCTTCCATATGGTTTACACCAATGAAAGGTAGGCCGAGTCCGTAAGCCAATGCCTTGCCGAAGCTCAGCCCAACCAGAAGCGCACCGACAAGGCCCGGTCCGTGGGTTGCGGCGATTCCGTTCAAGTCATTCTTTGACATCCCCGCTTTTGTCAGTGCCTGATCAACCACATCAACAATCAGCCGCAGATGTGCCCGGGATGCCAATTCCGGCACAACGCCGCCGTACCGCGCATGGACAAACTGGGAGGAAATGATGTTCGACAGCACCTTGCCATTATCCAGAACGGCCGCTGAGGTTTCGTCGCAAGAGGTTTCTATACCGAGAATGATCACGCCTGATTACCTGTTTTGATGTATGATAGTAAAGAATTGAGGAGGGAAATACAATCCTGCACCCGACAATGGGGCGGATTGATTACGCGGGACATACGGACCGCTGTGGGAAACTCAACCACACCTTGCACGGTGGCGGGATTTTTCCTATATTGTTCCACTTCAATTTAAGCTTACAAGGAACACCAATGGCAAAGATGTGTGATATCTGCGGGAAGAAACCCGTGAGTGGCAATAATATCAGTCATGCCCACAACCGGACTCGCCGGCGCTGGCTCCCGAATCTTCAGGAGGTTCGTGCAAAAGTAGACGGTCGCGCAAAGCGAATGACCGTGTGCACTACGTGCATCAAGTCGAACAAGGTGCTCAAAGTCGCCTGATTCCGGACGAGCATCGCTGTCGGTTCAGCGTTTCCTGATAAGAGGCCATCGCAACAGTTGCTGATGGCTTTTTTATTCCTCCTCATCTCAACTACTCTCAACCCGGCTGGCTGTGCGGAAAATAGAACTACAGCTTAATCTTCCCAATCAACTCACGCTGTTGCGTGTGGTGCTCTCCCCTGTCTTTGCTTACCTCATTGTTTCAGAATCCTCCCTCAACAAGCAGATCGCACTGATTGTCTTTGTCGTTGCCGCATTAACAGATTGGTACGATGGATGGGTGGCACGGAAATTCGGTTACGTCTCGAGCTGGGGAAAGTTCCTTGATCCGCTTGCCGATAAGGTTCTCTCTTCGGTGGCGTTGTTGGTGTACGTGAGCATTGGACTTGTTGATGCGTGGATGGTATGGATTGTCATCGTTCGGGATTTCTTGATCACGGGATTGAGAAGTTACGCGGAATACAAAGACCAACCCATTGTCACCTCAAAGAGCGCCCAGGCAAAAACCTTCGGACAGTTCGTCGTCATTTATTACATCTTGATTCTTTACGTTGCAAAAAGTGTCCCGCCAATCTATACTGAATTTAAAGACACTATTGACACGCTGATGCAGCCCGAAGTACTCTTCGGGATGATGCTCCTTGTTACCATCAGTACCGTCGGTACCGGCGTTGCCTATCTGTTCGACAACAGAAAGTTTCTCCGTGAGCTTTACGCCAACTTCACAAGCCAAAAAAACTGACGGCGCGGCTGTCCCGTTTTGGTCTCGCTTTATTGCCACCGGAGCATTCGTCGGGTACGTGCCGTGGATCTCCGGTACATTCGGTACTCTGGTTGGGTTAATCATATATTTGATTCCAGGGATGGAGAACCCTGCTCTCCTGTTCGTGATGATTCTCGTTGGTATTGCGGGAGGAGTATATACATCGGCAAAGGTGGCTCCTGCCGTAGGCCATCGGCTTACAAAGACCGCCAAACGCGCCAAGACGATATTCCAACCCGGCGATCACTCAACTCCCGATCCTTCCATTATCGTGATCGATGAAATTGTCGGTATGTGGATCACCATGTTACTCATTCCGAAAACTGTACCCGCGATTGTCATCGGCTTTGTTCTGTTCCGGCTGTTCGATATCATCAAACCCTATCCTGCGAAACAACTGGAACACATTCCCAGCGGCTGGGGAATTATGCTGGATGACGTTGTTGCAGGCATCTATGCCAACATTGCGACACAGATTTGCTATCGCATCCTTCTCTCATTTAATCTCGACTTCCTCAAATGAAATGTGAGATAATAACAATCGGCGACGAACTGCTCATCGGCCAGGTGATCAATACCAACCAGGCATATATTGCCGGGAAGCTCAATACCATCGGTATCAATATCGAACGGATGACGACCGTTGGCGATGATCTTGAAGCAATACTCGCGGCATTTGCAGAAGCCACTGCCAGGTGTGGTGTTGTTATAGTCACGGGTGGTCTCGGTCCAACGCATGACGATGTTACCCGGACTGCCGTGTGTCGTTTTTTTGACAGTGAACTGGTGAGTAACTCTGAAGTCCGCAAACACATAGAAGAATTGATGCAGAAGCGAAACATCGGCTGGACACCCGCGGCGGAAGATCAAACCATGGTGCCAGTGAAGGCAAAGGTCATTCCCAACCCTGTCGGTACAGCCCCTGGAATGCTGTTTGAACAGAGCAACAAGGTCTTCATCGTCCTCCCCGGCGTCCCATACGAGATGAAAGAAATGATCGACCAATCGGTCGTGCCGATGCTCGCGTCACGGGTCGCCGACTCGACCATCAGACATCTCACGTTACGGACGAGTGGAATTCCGGAGAGTCTCCTCGCCCAGCAACTAGGCGATATTGACGACATTCTGCGAGGGGCAAAGCTTGCCTTTCTGCCATCACTCACGGGGGTGAGACTAAGAATTACCGTCCAGGAACGCACCCCTCGAACAGCCGATGCAAGGATCCGGCAGGTCGAAGAAAGAATCCGGGCCAAAGCACAGAAGTATATTTATGGGAAGGATGATGAAGAGCTTGAGGAAGTCCTCGGGCGTATTCTAACTGAGCGGAAGTTGATCCTCGCCGTTGCCGAGTCGTGTACCGGCGGCCTCATTGCAGACCGGTTCACAGATATTAGTGGCAGCTCGGCATACTTTGAACGGGGTGTGGTTGCATATAGCAACAAGTCCAAAATCGAGCTGCTTGGTGTTCCCGCCGAGTTGATAGAAAAGCATGGTGCGGTAAGCAAGGAGGTCGCCGAAGCAATGGCAGCGGGAATTCGCAGGGTTGCAGGCACCGATATAGGACTCTCCACCACCGGCATTGCAGGCCCAACAGGTGGATCAATCGGCAAACCTGTTGGACTCGTATACATCGGCTATTCCGACGCAGAGGTTACGCTTGCACTCAAGTTCAACCTCGGCGACGGGCGACGCAGAACGAAAGAACGGGCTGCCCATACGGCGTTGGAGCTTCTGCGGAGGAAATTATTGAAGATTGAGTAAGGTCTTCACTTCCAATACGTTTCATCGAACTACCCTTTCCACATGGACATAGCTCATTCATCGCTTGACTGCTCATTGCTGATTGCTTAATTGCTCATTGTTTTATGCCTTCCCTTCGTCTCTTCATCGCCATTGATACTCCACCAGAAATTAAATCCAAAATCTCTGCAATTCAGTCCCGGCTCAAGCACTCCGGAACTGATGTAAAATGGGAATCCCCTGAAAAATTCCATGCAACCCTCAAATTCCTCGGCGATACCCCCGACCGGCTGTTACCTGATTGCGTTACTTGTATTAGGGAGATTGCTGAACGATTCCCGCCTTTGTCCGTGGTGTATCGAAATGTAGGCTGTTTCCCGACCAAGCGGGCGCCGAAAATCATATGGGCAGGTGTGGATGACACAAGAGGCAACCTTGAGCGTCTCCACAAAGCAATTGATCAGGCATTTCAACAGCTCGGATTTGAATCGGAGCAACGTGTGTTTCATCCTCACGTTACCATCGGGCGGGTGAAGAGTCAGCATAACATTCACGGCTTGATTACAACGATGGAATCGGTTACCTTGGAAAGCCAGCCGGTACAAATCACCGAAGTCGTTCTGATAAAGAGCGAGTTGCATTCCAGCGGTTCAGTGTACACAGCATTGCAAGCGTTTCAACTAGGCGGGTAGTTTTGGGGTCCCAACCGAACTCAAAGAATTGCACACATCATTTTACAGTAATCCAGGAGAGAACCATGTCGGATGACAAAGAATCAAAAGCGCAGGCACTGAAACTCGCCATTGAACAAATCGAAAAGCAGCATGGTAAAGGGACTGTCATGCGACTCGGCGAAGGCCCAATACAAGCCATCGACGTGATCTCTACCGGCTCCATCTCCCTTGACGCGGCCCTGGGCATTGGCGGAATCCCCCGAGGGCGTGTTGTCGAAATCTTTGGCCCGGAGTCCTCCGGCAAGACAACACTCTGCCTTCATATCATTGCAGAAGCGCAGAAGACCGGTGGTATCTGTGCTTTTATCGACGCCGAACATGCCCTTGACATGCAGTATGCAAAAAAATTGGGAGTTGATGTAAACAACCTCCTCCTCTCGCAACCGGAGTTCGGTGAACAGGCGCTTGAGATCGTGGAGACACTCGTCCGCAGCAATGCACTCGACGTTATTATTATTGATTCAGTTGCAGCACTCACTCCACGCGCAGAGATCGAAGGCGAAATGGGAGATCCGAGCATGGGTGTCCAGGCACGACTCATGTCGCAGGCGCTCCGCAAGCTGACGTCAGCCATCAGCAAGTCCAAAACAACTGTCATGTTCACCAACCAGCTCCGTATGAAGATCGGCGTGATGTTTGGAAACCCTGAGACGACCACCGGCGGCAACGCGCTGAAGTTTTATGCTTCAGTCCGTCTGGATGTCCGACGCATCGAAGCCATCAAGGATGGTACAAACATCATCGGCAACCGGACACGTGTGAAGGTGGTGAAGAACAAAGTGGCGCCGCCCTTCCGTGAGGCGCAATTCGATATCCTGTACAACGAAGGGATCTCCAAGCTCGGCGATTTGATTGACATCGCTGTCGAGCACAACGTTATTGCCAAGTCCGGCTCGTGGTTCTCCTACAAGGAGGAGCGTATCGGCCAGGGTCGCGATGCTGTCAAGAAGTATCTGCAAGAGAATGAAAAAATCGCAGCCACCATTGACGCCGAGATGCGGAAGAAATTGGGCCTGACCCGCACCAATGGGCAGCAGCCACAGCCTGCATCCGGTAATCCGGTTGCGCAAGGACTTGTTAAAGCTCCGGTACAAAACACAGTTTCTCAGCGTCCGGAACTTGTAAAGAAAAAGTAACGGCTCCGCATGCGGGTGACGAAGATTGAATCGCAGAAGAAACACCGTGGCAGAAAGAGCGTTTTTGCCGATGGGGAGTTCCTGATCGGCATCAGCGACGAAACACTCATGGCCACAGGTATCCGTTCCGGTGATGAACTCGGTGCGGAGAAACTCCGGGTGTTGAAGGAGATTGAACAACTCAACAGTGCACGCCGTACTGCACTCCGTTATCTCGCAACACGGCCACGCACTGAACGGGAAATCAGAGACAAACTTCGTGAGAAGGAGTTCTCTGACGCGGATATCAGAAAAGTCCTTGATGAACTGCTCCGGTCCAATCTTGTGAACGATGCGGAGTTCGCCCGGATGTATCTCCGTGATGCACTCCAGCGTCGCCCTCCCGGAAGACTACTCCTCAAACAAAAAATGCTGCTTCTCGGCCTGCACAAGGAGCTGATCGAAGAATCGTTGAACGAGCTCTACCCTGAACAAGAACAAGGAGACAAGGCAAGACAAGCGGCCGAGTCATTCATGGCCAGGAAAGCCAGACCGAAGAACCCCGAAGAATGGTTGAAGATGAAAACGCAACTATCGGGATTTCTTGTGCGGCGAGGATATACCTGGGAAATTGTGCAACCTGTACTCAAAGAGACACTGGGCATACGATACGCCGGAAGGGACGAAGATGAACAGAGTAGTGTTTGATATAGAGACACTCGGATTTCCGTTGGAGGATTTTGATGAGCAGCAGCAGGAGTACCTTCTCAAGTTCGCCAAAACCGAGGAAGAACGTATCGAAGCCATCCAGCGACTGAACCTCCTCCCATTCACGGCGCGTATCATCGCAATCGGGATGCTCAACCCCGACACACAACAAGGGAAAGTGTTCTACCAGGCGCCAAAGGAAGAGCCGTTTTTTTCCGAAGATGGGATGGTGGAGTTCATTTCAGGAGATGAGAGTGAGATCCTTGAGCAATTCTGGAAAACTGTCAGCCACTATGCCCAGTTCATCACATTCAACGGTCGCTCATTTGATTGTCCGTTCTTGATGTTGCGGTCTGCGGTTCTGGGCATCAAACCGACACGTAACCTTCTCCCCTACCGCTACAGTGCCAACGAATCGTGTGATCTGATGGAACAACTCACGTTCTATGGTGCCTTCCGGAAGTTCAACCTCGATTTTTATTGCAAATCGTTCGGGATCAAGAGTCCGAAGAGTGAAGGTATTACAGGCCTGGACCTCGGGCCGCTTTTCCACGCAGGAAGATACAAAGAGATAGCCCAGTATTGTCTTGGAGACATCAAGGCAACAGCGGAATTGTTTCATCGTTGGCAAAACCTGTTGGCCTTTGACCGGTAGAGCGTGAGGCATCCCCATGGGAGAGATCAACATCCGACCGGCGCGAACAAAGGACCTTCCGCATATAGAACATCTCTTGCTTGCGGAATCACTTCCCATTGCTGGAGTGGCGCAACACCTGGAGAATTTTGTTGTTGCAGAAAGGGAGAACAATGTGGTTGGTGCAATAGGTCTTGAGGTATATGGCGATACAGCACTGCTCCGTTCAGCAGTTGTATCCCCCGCGGAAAAAGGAAAAGGAATCGGGGGCACACTGTATCATGCTCTCCTCCGGAACGCGGCAAGGCTTGGCGTTCAACGACTTCTGCTTCTGACAAATACCGCCGAAGTGTATTTCGCGCGCAGAGGCTTCAAGAGGATTGCACAGTCAACGGTTACAGGACCAATAACAACTTCCGTGGAATTCTCAGGGGCGTGCCCATCTCACGCAGTATGTATGGAACTTCTCTTGTGATGAATTTTGCTTTGAAGCTGAAGTGGGACAGAACCTGATATATGTCGACGCGTACGCGATCTCATAGTTAGGTGATGAGAGAATTTATCGGTACGGTAAGATTCAACCCCAACGAGATGAGACCGTAACGATCACAGAAACAGAAAAGCCGGAGGTCATCCGGCTTTTTCTCGTTTCTCTCTTTATCCAACTTCACGCCCGTGGAACGCGTGGCCAACGCTTTGCAACCTCATGATACGTCATTGCAGCGGCGGAAAGCTTCAACATATCCCACCACGAAAAGATCATGAATCCTGATCCAATGGAGGTAGACCAGTCCTTCAGCAAGACCGCATTGAGTTGAATTGTTCCAAAGAAGAAGATGATTACCAAGCCAACAAACATGGAGAGATATGACCAGAGCAACGACCTCCGACGATGAATGAGGTAGCCCACCGCAGCAGCCGCAGCAGGGAATGCGAGCAAGTATCCCCCGGTCGGGCCAAGCAACCTCACCAATCCAAACCCGGCGCCCGAGAACACCGGTACTCCGATTGCTCCGGCGGCGAGATAGACAATCATGCTTAACGCTCCATTCCGGGCCCCAAGAAATGCACCTGCGAGAAGAACAAAAAGAGTCTGCAATGTATAGGGCACCGGGTGATGAGGAATTTCTATCTGGGCTCCAATGGCAGTCAACGCGGCAAAAGCGCATACCCAAATGATCTGGGAGACAGCCCTTCTGTCCGTGTAATCAAGGTACCTGATGAATGAAACTCTCGGTGATGTGCTCATAAAATTCCCTCAACTAACACGTCTATAGGTTCAGAGATTGGTTTTCAGGCAGAATGCTGACACGAACGAAACTACTGAAACAATGCTACAAAAGCAACCAATAGACTCATCCCCAGCTATCTGATGAATTGCCGGGCGCGAAAAGAGCCGTCTTGCGGATCGTCCATCGTTTCTCTATCTTTGTATTACTTTCCCCTCGGCATCCGCCACGGTCCTCATTGGAGGTTTTATGAAGTTTGATGGTCGTTTGACCACAGCATTCTATGTTGTATTCGTATTGGTGATAGGACATCGGGGATTGGCTACTCCTCCTGACCTTCCTGTAACAGTCACCCCCTCCTCAATAACGCTTGAAGGAATCACAGGCACACGCATCGACCAAACTCTAACCGTCCATAATAACACAGGTCTTAATCTCACCATAGCGATTTCAGAATCGGCGAATACACAGGTTAAGGGTCTTGCCCCGACATCGTTCAATCCACTCAACTTCAGCCCGTTCGTTGCAAAGCTCCGCTCTCAAGTCATTGGTAAGGGCTCTGCCTCTTCCGATCTTGGTCCGCTGGCATTTCAGACAGCCGTGCTCGACTCGCGCGGAGATAATTTGCTTTTCGGTGTCGATGTGCTTGAAGTTCTCTACCAAAAAAGGACAACGATTTTAGGTCCGGTGTTGGATTTGCGCGTTCGTATGCTGAACCCCGACAGCAGCGTGGCCGGATTCATCTCGCTGGACGCCGACCAGGATTTTGGCACCGGAGTATGGCCCACTCCCTGGCAACTCGGGCCCCGAGGAAGAGACCTCGGATCAGAGTTCGAAGTGCTCGTGGATGCCAGTGGGATAATTGCAGATTCGCTGGGTCTTGGGAACACTCCGGTGGCGGTCATCTTTAGGACCACAGATACTTCGCTTGTCTATATACCGATTATCCCGGCAATCACCAGGGACAGCGTTCTAACGCTAACGCTGAGTGGTATTCCCTTTGGTGCTTTTGGACTGAATGACCCGGATCAGAACTTGAACATCGGTGCGGTGTTTGCCCGTCTCGAGCTCACTTCAGTATTCCCCGACTACGCTCCAAACGAAGAGCACGGTATTGTTGGCAATGAGGAAGGTGTATCATGGATTCGCACAGGGAGATCATCTGTGGATGTTCTTTCGGGCGACTCTGCCACGGTCACGGTTTCTGTACTGGCTGCGAAGTCCCCTGGTACATATAACGCAAGGATATTCTTTTCTTCGCCAGGACAATCACCTGCGGAAGTTGCTGTCCACATGAACGTCACAGGACTGGGTAATGCAGTGATCGGGCTTAGCCCAAACAGTGTATCAGATAGCGTGGTTGCTGGTGACAGTACACATGTCATTCTAACAATCTCAAATACAGGTGATGCCAATCTTGTCTGGGGTATCATCGACACGACGAATACTCCTTGGATTGCAGTCACGCCATTTCTTGGGCTTGTTGAGCCGGGCACAACGAACGATGTTACGATCTCGCTTCGCTCAGAAGGCCTCACCCCAGGAGTCACATACACCTCTCATTTCTTGATTGGCAGCAACGACGCCCTGACCAATGCTGTTGTTGTCCCCGTGGCCTTTCGTATCCTATCCCCCAACAGCGTACAGCCGCCAGGTGATCTTCCGGCGAAATATGCTCTTCTCCAGAACTACCCAAACCCCTTTAACCCGACAACAACAGTCTCGGCCGATATCCCTGTCGCAGCAGTCATTGTAATCAGGGTTTTCAACCTATTGGGAGAGGAAATCGAAACCATTTTCGAAGGAAAGGTGGAGCCCGGTCGTCACTTGGTGCAATTTCAACCAGATAATATCCCAAGCGGTATGTATATCTGTAGAATGGAAATGGGACTCGCCACAATCTCTCAGAAAATGGTCCTTCTAAAGTGACGAGAACTAGATTCTCCCGGAATAATCTTGCACAATTTGGGTCTTTTCGTTATCTTAGTGGCCTGAAAATTCTGCCGAATGGTGTTGGGAAATCTCCTTCCAGCTTGAATTCCGGTCGGTTTTGGTGTTTAGATTCTTCACTTCCAAATCTCTGATATGGGCAGCAATCTCAAGGTGTTTTCCGGTCGTTCGAACCGACCTCTTGCGCAAAAGATTGCTCATGCCATTGGCGAGCCACTTGGAAAATGTGAGATCAAGACTTTCAGCGACGGGGAAATCTGGGCAAAGTATAGCGACAACATCAGGGGAAGCGATGTGTTTATTGTCCAATCGACCATCCCCCCTGCTGAGAATTTGATGGAGCTGTTGATCATGATCGATGCTGCAAAGAGAGCATCGGCCAGAAAGGTTGCAGCGGTTATACCGTACTTTGGTTACGCAAGACAGGATCGAAAAGACCAGCCCCGCGTTTCCATAACGGCGAAACTGATTGCAAATTTGATCACTACAGCCGGCGCAGACAGGGTTATTACAATGGACTTGCATGCGCCGCAGATCCAGGGGTTCTTTGATATCCCGGTTGACCATTTGTACTCGTCAGCCATTCTGGTAAAATATTTCAAGAAGCATAAGATTTCAAATCTCGCTGTTGTCTCGCCGGATGTTGGCGGGATCAAAATGGCACGAGCCTATGCGAAACGCCTTGAAGCAGATCTCATCGTTATTGACAAGCGCCGGCCACGACAGAATGTGGCGGAAGTAATGAATATTATTGGCGATGCGAAAGGCAAGAACATCCTGATCGTCGATGATCTGATCGACACTGCCGGAACATTGAACAATGCAGTCAAAGCCTTGCAAGATGCAGGTGCAAAAGATGTGTACGCCGCATGCACTCACCCCGTACTCTCAGGAAGTGCAATCGAGCGCATTGAGAATTCAGCATTAAAGAAAATTGTCGTGACGGATTCCTTGCCGCTTTCACGAACTTCACCAAAAGTGCATGTAGAATCTGTTTCTAATATTTTTGCGGAAGCGATGAAACGCACGTTCAAACACATGTCAATCAGTTCATTGTTTGACATTGACAAGGGTTAACGTATCAGACTAGAAAGGTGTAGTTATGTCAGAATTTGTTCTTAATGCGGAAATCCGGTCGGAAGTCGGGAAGCAGGCCAAGCTTGTGCGCCAGAACGAGAAGATCCCCGGAGTATTCTATATTCACGGAGAAAAGAACATACCCGTTCAGATACCAAAGATCGGCCTTGATCCGCTGATTTATACCTCGGAGACACATGTCATTGATCTTCGTCTTACCGACGGGACTTCAAAGAAGTGTATTCTGCGCGATGTGCAGTTTGATCCGGTAACTGACAGGCCCATCCATTTCGACCTTCAGGGGCTTAAAGAGGATGAAAAGCTCACTCTTGAAATCCCTATTGTGTTGATGGGGGGAATAGCAAAGGGTGTGCGGGACGGTGGTACACTGCAACACATCATCCACCGACTAAAGATCTCCTGTCTGCCAAAGCATATTCCGGAAAAAATTGAAGTCAATGTTCTTGACCTAGGTATTAATCACTCGATCCATGTTCGCGACCTCACAGTTCCGAATGTCACCATTCTTGAAGGTTTGGATAGCACAGTTGTAAGCGTTGTGCCTCCAACGGTGGTAAAGGAAGTTGAACCGGTTGTTGCGGAAGAGGCAGCAAAGGAGCCTGAAGTTGTTGGCAAGGGAAAGAAACCTGAGGATGGCACGGAAGGCGCTGCTGCCGAGACAAAAGACGAGAAAAAGAAGTAGCAAGTGTTCTGATGCCCCGCATTATTGTCGGCCTTGGCAACCCGGGTTCGGAATATGCCTGGACCAGGCATAATGTCGGCTTTCAGGTTGTAGATGAGATAAGCTCAAGACTGAGGATTCACCTGGCAGCAGGACAGGGTGAGTACCTCGTTGCCGGTGTGGATTCGTTGATATTGGTAAAACCACTGACGTACATGAACAACAGTGGTATCGCCGTCGTTGATTTGTTGAACCGGTATCAGGTAACTGTTGAGGAGCTCTTGGTTGTTGTTGATGATTTTGCTTTGCCACTCGGTACACTGAGGATACGATCAAGAGGGACAGACGGCGGACATAACGGCCTGCGGTCTATCATTTACCACTTGAATTCGGACAATTTTCCCCGTCTCAGGTGCGGCATTGCGAAAGAGCCTATGCCCCCGAAACAGGACATGGCGGACTTTGTGCTTTCAGTGTTCGACAAAGACGAACAAGATGCAACAAGAGATATGGTGAAACGGGCAGCCGATGCATGCATGGCCTTTTCTGGTGAAGAAATCGCCCGGCTCATGAACAAGTATAATATGTAACAACATACGGTACCTTTCACAAACACGGCACGAAAGGTTGCCATCTACTCTTCAGTTCATCGCCCGATGAGTACTGAAGGGTCATCTAATTCACAGTTAGACGTCCACAGGAGGTAACATGGATACACAGAAACGCATGTACGAAACCACGTTCATCGTGAACGCATCGCTGGATGACGCGCAGATTGATACCGTCATCGGCCGGGTGCAGGACACGATCACCAAGAACGGTGGAGTAATTTCCGCACTCAACAAATGGGGACGCAAGCGCCTCGCATACCCCATCAGCAAAAAGACCAACGGATTCTACGTCAACATAGAATTCTCCGCCGCAGCGACATTGCTCGCGCTTCTTGAGAGATCCTATCAACTTGATGAGATGATCCTCCGCTATCTCACCATAGTCTTGGACCGGAAGGCGCTCACTGCACGCCGGAATGCCCTTGCAGCCGCACCTGCTGTTGCGGAGGCAACACCGGAGATCGCAGTACGCGAGCCATTGTTCAAAGAAACCGAAGAAAAGAAATAATCGTGTGCGCAACGCACGCCAACAACAGATTGATGTGAAAGGAAATCCTCAACATGTTCGGACCACCACGAAAACCACGCCGGGAACGGGAAAATCAAGCGCCGCGCAAGAAACGCACATGCCGCTTCTGCGATGCCAAAGAGATCTACATCGACTACAAAGACGAGAAAAAGCTGCAACGTTTTGTTACTGAACAGGGAAAGATCATCCCGAAGCGCATTACCGGTTCATGCGCAAAACATCAGCGTCAGCTTGTTCAAGCGGTGAAACGTGCACGTCATCTCGCACTGTTGCCGTTTGTTTCTGATGCCATTCGCTAGCCCAAAAGAATGAGGAACTATTACAATGAAAGTCATCTTACGCAAAGAACATGAGAAGCTTGGAAAACCAGGCGAAATCGTCACAGTAAAAGACGGTTACGCAAGGAACTATCTCATTCCAAAAAGCCTCGCGTACCCGGCAACAGAAGGTTATACACGCGCACTTGAGGAGGAGAAAAAGCAAGCTTCCAAGAGATTGGATAAAGAGCTCAAATCAAATCAAACACTTGCCACGGAGCTTGAAAAAGTCTCCATCACCCTGCAGATGAAGGTGGGTGAGGATGAGAAGCTCTTTGGATCTGTTACCTCCCAGATGATCGGGGACGCGCTCAAGGAAAAGGGAATCGATATTGACAAACGATTGATTGATCTTGAGGAACCCATTAAGGCCCTTGGCATATACAACGTCAACGTGAAGTTGCATCAGCACGTTACAGCCAAGGTCAAAGTCTGGGTCGTCCGCGAATAACTGCTTCCATATACGGCAATCCCGTCGTTTGGCGGGGTTGCCGCTTCTGTCCTGCCCTCCATTCATTGACTTTAAGCGACAAACCATCTATTTTTACTCATCAATTTGTGTGTTCCCCCGTGTTGGGGCGATATAACCTTTATTAATTTACAAGGCACCTCTCATCTATGGAAAAAAATGTAAAAACACTCGAAGAGGTTACGATCCGTTTTGCTGGAGACTCCGGAGACGGGATGCAGCTTACCGGAACGCAGTTCACTAATACCGCTGCCGTTCTTGGCAATGATCTCAGCACTTTTCCCGACTATCCCGCGGAGATACGCGCCCCGGCTGGCACAACATATGGGGTGAGTGGATTCCAAATCCATTTTGGCAGCACGGATATCTTGACTCCCGGTGATGCTTGTGATGTACTTGTTATAATGAATCCTGCCGCGTTGATTACCAACCTGAAGATGCTCAAGGACGGCGGTACAATCATCGTCAACAGTGATGCATTCAATGAGAAGAACCTGAAAATGGCGGGCTACAAGACCAATCCGCTTGAAGACGGCTCGTTAAGCCGGTATCAAATGCATAAGGTCGCCATCACCAAACTTACCTCAAACGCAATTGAGGATATGAACCTTTCCACGAAATTTGTGGACAAGACAAAGAACTTCTTCGCATTGGGCCTGATGTACTGGATGTACAACCGTCCACTTGACCAGTCGATCAAGTTCATTCAGGAGAAATTCGGCAAGAAGGAACCACAGGTTGCAGAAGCCAACCTTCGCGTGTTGAAGGCTGGTTTCAACTATGGTGAGACAACCGAAATTTTCACAACCCGATACGAAGTAAAACCGGCCAAATTACAGCCCGGCCGCTACCGGAATGTTATGGGAAACGTTGCAACAGCCATCGGACTTGTTGCCGCAGCAAAGAAAGCTGGTATCGAGCTATTCCTCGGAAGCTATCCCATTACCCCGGCGAGCGACATTCTCCACGAGCTGTCAAGAATGAAACAATACGGCGTGAAGACATTTCAGGCAGAGGACGAAATTGCGGCAGTTTGTTCGGCGATAGGTGCTTCTTATGCCGGAGCTTTGGGTGTGACCACCACGAGCGGACCGGGACTTGCATTAAAAAGCGAGGCAATTAATCTTGCTGTGGTTCTTGAACTCCCGTTAGTCATCATCAATGTACAACGTGGGGGACCCAGCACCGGACTGCCGACAAAAACAGAACAGGCGGATCTACTCCAGGCAATGTACGGCCGCAACGGGGAATCACCCGTGTGTATTGTCGCTGCTTGCACACCTGCAGATTGTTTTGCCACTGCGTACGAAGCCTCACGCCTGGCAATCAAATACATGACCCCGGTAATATGTCTTACCGATGGTTACCTCGCAAATGGCGCCGAACCCTGGATGGTCCAGAACGCCAACGACCTGCCGGAAATAAAGGTTCAATTTGCAAAAGACCCGGGATCGTTCAAGCCCTATTCACGGGATGAAAAAACTCTCGGTCGCCCATGGGCAATCCCTGGCACGCCTGGCCTTGAGCATCGTATCGGAGGACTTGAGAAAGAGCATATCACTGGCAACATCAGCTATGATCCAGAAAACCACGACTTCATGGTGAGAATGCGCGCCGCAAAAATCGACCGCATCGCTGATGATATTCCTTTACAGGAAATTGACGGCGACTCTGAAGGTGAGTTGCTTATTGTGGGATGGGGAAGTACATACGGATCAATCAAGAGCGCAATCAACTCTGCTCGCGAGAAGGGTGTATCCGTCTCTCATATTCATATACGACATCTCAATCCTTTCCCGCGAAATCTTGGAGAGATACTGTATAAATTCAAGAACGTGCTTGTCCCTGAAATCAACAATGGCCAGCTTCTCAAGCTCCTGCGGGCCAAGTACCTCGTGCCGGCTACCGGTTTCAACATGATCAAGGGACTCCCCTTGCGTTCTGAAGAAATTGAACAGCGGATTCATGAAATCCTTGGAGGCAACAATGCCTGAAATAGTTGAGAATGTTCCAACACAAACCAAACTGACCACCAAGGACTTCCAGTCCGACCAGGATGTTCGCTGGTGCCCCGGATGTGGAGATTATTCCATCCTTGCGCAAGTGCAGCGCGTGTTCCCTGAGTTTCCACACAAGAAAGAGAACTTTGTGGCTATCTCAGGAATCGGTTGTTCCAGCCGGTTTCCGTACTATATGAACATTTACGGAATGCACAGTATTCACGGCCGCGCTCCGGCAATCGCTTCCGGAGTGAAAATGGCAAATCCAGAACTCGACGTGTGGGTTGCAACCGGAGACGGCGATGGATTGAGTATCGGGGGCAACCATATGATTCATATGTTGCGACGGAATCTCAACATCAAAGTGATGCTGTTTAATAATGAAATCTATGGGCTCACCAAAGGCCAGTATTCACCGACGTCAGTGCTCGGCCAGGTAACAAAATCCACTCCTTACGGTTCAATTGACCCACCGTTTATTCCGGTGTCGTTGGCACTTGGAGCCGGAGCGACACTTGTTGCGCGTACGATGGATAGAGATCCGAAGCATCTTCAAGAAATGGTGCGACGTGCTGAAAAGCATCAGGGTGCGAGCTTTGTTGAAATTTACCAGAACTGCAACGTGTTTAACGACGGGGCGTTCTTCCCTTTTACAGAGAAGGATACGCGTGACGATAACGTGGTATACCTGGAACACGGAAAGCCGCTCGTGTACGGAAAGAATAAAGACAAAGGGATACGGCTCAACGGTTTCACGCCCGAGATGGTTACTCTCACCGAAGGAAAATTCACATTAAATGATCTTCTGGTCCATGATGAGAATGATTCGACGCTGGCATTTATTCTAGCCAACATGATCCATAACCCCGGGCTCCCACGTCCGATGGGAGTGTTTCTCTCCATTGATCGGCCGACATATGAAGCATCCGTCAGCGACCAAATCGCCCGCGCGAAAAGCAAGAGAGGCGAAGGGAATCTCCAGGCGCTCCTTGATGGAGATGAAACATGGGTTATCGAATGAGTTGAATGTGCGTTGTGTGTTTTGGGGAGGCTTAATGCCTCCCTTTTTGTGGTAGGACATTTCGCTATATTGGTGGCGATATTTGTATTCACCTCTTTAACCGGTGCATGAATTCAGCAATAGACGCAGTTCTTCCTCTCTTTCACAATAATCAATCGTTCGTCCTCACCACACACGTCAATCCTGACGGAGACGGACTCGGCTCACAAATTGCACTTGCCGATTGGCTTGACTCACACGGAAAACAGGTGAGTATTGTCAACTATAGCCCGACTCCCGAACTATACTCCTTCCTTGACCCGCTGCAACGCATCAAACAGTTTGACGCTTCAACCGATAGTGCGACAATTGCAGCAGCGGATGTTATTGTTGTGATGGATACTAATCATCTCGACCGCCTTCGCACAATGCAGACCGATGTTGCCAATAGCAAAGCCGTGAAACTTTGTATCGACCATCATCTCGATCCGCAACAATTCGCCCAACATTATGTCATCGATGATGACGCAACTTCAACCGGCGAGATAGTGTACAAACTCCTACTCCGGTTACTCGACTCATCCCCCCTCTCCCGACATGCGGCACAGGCACTGTACTGTGCTATTATGACGGACACGGGATCATTCCGGTACCCGCGCGTGGACGCCGAAACACATCGCATTATTGCCCACCTGATTGAATGCGGTGCCGATCCGGTTTCAATATATCAGACTGTTTACGAACAATGGACCTCAGGACGAATCAAGCTTCTTGGGGCCACGCTGTCGAGTTTGCAGACGGAACACCAGGGGCGGCTTGCCCATGTGACAATCACACAGGAGATGTTGAAACAGACCGGTACCACCGAGGAAGAGACAGACAACTTCACCGTCTATCCGATGAGTGTCCGGGGAACCGTTGCAGGCATCCTCTTTCTTGAACTAAAGGATGGGGTCAAGATCAGTTTCCGATCCAAAGGTAACATCCCCATCAATGAGCTTGCAAAAGAGTTTGGCGGTAATGGCCATAAAAATGCCGCCGGAGCACGAATCTACAATGCAGGCATCGATAGTGTACGAAGGGACGTGATCGCCGCATCATCAAAATACCTCATAGCGAAAGGATAGCTCCTCCTCTTATGGTAACCCTCTCATCTCAACGTGGCACCCTGCGCACATCTCAAGCTGAAACCGTTTCCCTCCTTATCTTCAAGGATGCACGGATTCAGAAACGCCAGATCAAGACACTTACCGGAATGTTTCCCGACCTCGCTCCGGTGCTCAGGAACTCCGGGTTCACCGGCAAGTTCCAGGAAACCCTCTCAGTCTTCCCCCATAGTCTCAAGGGACGCCGTATTGTGATCGTCGGGCTTGGTACAAAATCGAAATTGTCCTTGGAACGACTCCGAAGAGTTGCAGCTATCGCAGCCAAGACTGCCGAGACGTTGAAGAACAAGACGCTTTCCATTCTGGAGCCGGATCCTGCCGAATTGCGGGGTCTGCTTCCACAGGAAGAATGGGCAGGCGGCTGGGAGAGCATCGGCCTGGCGTTGGCCGAAGGAGCGGCACTCGCTCTGTACAAGTTCGACAAGTACTTTACCGGGAAAAACATACCGCCACGAACGTTGAGACGTTGCACAATTCTGAGTGAGAACCCGACACGACACAAACAAATTTCCGCTGGGATCCGGAAGGCAAACATCATTTGCGAGGCCACGTATTTTGCCCGCGACCTTGAGAATGCGCCCGGAAACGAAATCTATCCCGAAACGCTGGCCAAACACGCCGTGAGGTCCGGCCGGAAAAACCGATTCCGCGTCACCGTTCTTAATGAGCAACGCATTCGTGGATTGAAAATGGGCGGACTGCTCGGCGTTGCACAAGGGAGTTCGAAGCCTCCGCGGTTCATTATTATGGAACACAACGCCGGAAAGCGGGGTTTACCAACCATCGTTCTGGTGGGAAAAGGAGTGACGTTCGACTCAGGTGGAATATCCATAAAGCCATCGGCAAACATGGCAGAGATGAAGATGGATATGTCAGGGGCAGCGGCGGTTATAGCAACAATGCAGGCAACGGCACGATTGAAGCTTCCTATTCATGTCGTGGGCCTTGTTCCCTCAACCGAGAATCTCCTTAACGGATCAGCAATGAAACCGGGAGATGTCCTTACCCACTACAACGGAAAAACCTCTGAAGTTGACAACACTGACGCAGAGGGCCGGTTAATTCTCGCAGATGCGCTCGGATATGCCTCACGATTCTCGCCAGCCCTGGTCATAGATTTGGCAACTTTGACGGGGGCGTGTGTTGTTGCCCTCGGTCATTTTGCCACGGGTATGATGGGAAATGACCAGGAAAGCATGGACCGTCTGCGCAGTTCAGGTGAAAGAACCTACGAACGC
Source organism: uncultured Chitinophagales bacterium (assembly GCA_964538485.1). Taxonomy (GTDB): domain Bacteria; phylum Bacteroidota; class Ignavibacteria; order UBA10030; family UBA6906; genus JBJXHC01. The sequence continues at coordinate 38,356 of CAZIHJ010000017.1, forward strand.
GTCTGGCAACTCCCGATGTTCGACGAATATGAAAAGTTGATAAAGAGCGATATCGCTGACGTGAAGAATGTCGGCGGTCGCTGGGGAGGAGCAATTACTGCGGCAATGTTTCTGCGCCATTTTATCGGCGACTATAAGTGGATCCATCTTGATATAGCGGGGACGGCAATAATTGAGGAGCCCATGGACTATATCCCCAAGGGAGGATCAGGTGTCGGCGTCCGTTTGCTAATCGACTTCCTCTCCAGGTGGAACAACTCAAAGTGATTATCACGTTGTATTCATTGTGTGGGGCAACCATGAGCAGAGCAAGAATAGTGGTGTTGGCATTCATGGCGATGGTACAAACAGTGTTTGCTCA
>CAZIHJ010000018.1:0-4531 GCA_964538485.1 uncultured Chitinophagales bacterium
GGCGGCAGCGCGGAGATCACCCTCGTTTCAAACGGTAACATCATTTCCACGGAGAGCTTCCGCATGGGCGCTGTCCGTTTGCTGCAGGTGTTGGAAGAAAAGAAACACGGCGAACGTCATTTCAACCAGCTTGTGCGGGAATATGTCGATGCCGCGCAGAAGCGGATCAAAAAGGAAATTGGAGAGAAACAAATCGATCTCTGCGTCGGCACGGGAGGAAACATTGAATCCCTCGGCGACTTGCGCAAAGAGATATTCGAGAAGGACCGCGACTCCGTTATTACGCGGGACGAATTGGATGCGCTTGTCAAAAAGCTGCAAGGGATGACATTCGAGGAGCGCATCCAGCAATTACGACTCCGTCCCGACCGCGCCGATGTGATTGTGCCGGCAGCCATCGTGTTGCAGAAGATCGTCAAGCATGCCGGCGTTGACGAAATACAGATCCCGCATGTTGGTCTCAAGGACGGGTTGCTCATTGACATGGTGCAGGAGTTGTACGGCGAGCAGAAGCACCTCCATCGCAACCAGGTGATGGCCTCCGCGCTTCAGCTTGGGCGCAAGTACGCGTTCGATGAACAACACGGAGTCACCACGGCAAGATTTGCCGTGAAGCTCTTTGATGAATCCCGCATGTTGCACAATCTCGGCGCCGAATATCGCCTCCTCCTTGAAGTGGCAGCCATGCTGCACGATGTCGGGCAGTTTATCAATATTACCGATCACCACAAGCACACACTGTATCTTCTTACGGCTACACCGGTTATCGGGCTCACACAGCCGCAAATGGCAGTCGTCGCCAACGTCGCCCGTTACCACAGAAAATCATACCCCAAGCCGCAGCACGAAGCATACGCGGTATTATCTTCCAAGGACCGCGTCATCGTTTCAAAACTTGCCGCGATCCTGCGTATTGCCGATGCAATGGACAATGAGCACGCGAGCAAGGTTGCCGATTTTGCCGTGGACTTCAAAAAACCGAAATTCGTCATGCGCCTGCAGGGTGAAGGGGATCTGTTGCTGGAGAAATGGGCCCTCGCAAAGAAGTCCGCAATGTTTGAAGAGGTGTTCAGCGTGAAGAGCAGTGTTGAAGAATAGAGACTCGTTGATGCGCGTGAATGACATAACGATTGTTGCCGGGACGAACTCTCCGCCACGTATTGGTGCACCCGCTGATTTTTCCGCACACCTGCTGCGATCACTCACCGACCGCTGGAAGAAGTACCTGAAAGAACTACGCGGCTGCCGTAAAGAGTGTACAGAAGAATCCGTGCACGATCTGCGCGTGGCAATCAGGCGACTCCTCTCGACATTAAATATTCTCACACCGCTCTTCCCGGACAAACGCCTGACGGTGTTGCGGAAAGAGTTGAAGGAGCTCCTCGGCGAGTTCAGTCCGTTGCGGGACGTCCAGGTGCAGATGGTGATGCTGGCCAAACTGCTTGCAACGTATCCATCGCTGCAACCGTTGTACACGGCGCTCGTTGTCAGGGAGATCAAGCTCACCAAGCGCATCAGGAAGCGGATTAAGAAAGCTGGCGTTTCGCGGATTCCGCGTCGTATGGCTGCCGTACGCGGACAATTGTACACTGCGATGCAGGATGGTGTGCGTGTCGAAGCAAAGACGAAAGCTCTCGTCGCAACCGCAGGCGCGGCGTTTGCCCATGCAGTGCAGTTGAAAGAGATGATTGAGCCGGCGCAGACCGAAACGATCCATGACCTCCGGCTTGCATTTAAGAAGTTCCGTTATTCTGCGGAGATGTTGCAGCCGCTGTTTCCCTGGCTCACAAAGGAACGCCTTGTTGCAATGAACGATTACCATGTGCGCATGGGTGACATCCAGGATATTGAAGTATTTATGGATACACTCAATGCGTTCGTGCTGAAGAAAAAGAGGAATACCGATGAATCATTGTTGCCCCTGCATCAGGAGCTTGCACGGCGCCGGACAGAGCTGATCGACGCGTTCATCGCCTCTGCCGACGATCTCTATGCATTGTGGGCGCCAACGGATGATCAAGCAGTTCCGCGATCCGAATTTCTCATTCCGAAATAATCGAGTTTTTCTCCATGGACTTGTTCATACTACGTCACGCCATCGCCGTTGAACGCGGCACCGAAGGTTTTGAAAAAGACAGCGACCGGCCTCTCACCGAAAAGGGTGAGAAGAAAATGTACGAAATCGCTGAAGGCATGCGCGCTCTGGAGCTGAATATTGATCTGATCCTTTCCAGTCCTTTTGCACGGGCACAACGCACCGCCGAGATTGCGGCCGAAGTCCTCAAGTGTCAGAAGAAACTGCGCTTCACAGACACGCTGGCAACCACCGCTGAACCCCGTGATGTAGTTGATGAGTTGCTTGGCAAGTATACGGACCGCGAGGGCGTTATGCTGGTGGGACACGAACCGTACCTCAGCTCGTTGATTTCGATTCTCACGACTGGCAGCAGCAGTCTCTCGGTCGTCATGAAGAAGGGTGGACTCTGCAAACTTGCCATCGGTTCGCTCAGCTATGGACAATGCGCAACAATCGAATGGCTTCTTACACCCCGCCATCTTACAAAGATCCGCTGAACAGCATGCAATCCAAACTCTTACTTATTGTTTGTTGTGCATTGATAATTGGTTCTGATGCGCATGCGGGTGATCCCGTCTCGTGGCTCTCGCGCTATGATCTTTCAACACCGACAAAGAAATTCACCCTTCACGATAACATCAGCGAAGCGTCCGGACTTGCCACCACGCCTGATGGTCGCCTGCTGACGCACGATGATGAAAAGGGTGTGGTCTATCAACTGGATTACACGACGGGAAAGATCGCCAAACGGTTCAGCATAGGATCGGCGTTTCTGGAGGAGGACTTCGAAGGCATCGCCATCAAGAAAGACACGGTGTTTCTCGTTGCGAGCAACGGGAATATCTTTGAGTTTCAGGAGGGGCAGAACGGCGACAGAAAGAAATTCCAGCTCTATCGTACTACGCTTTCCACCAAGAATGACGTTGAAGGATTGGAATACGACCCAGTCACAGATTGCTTGTTGCTGCTCTGCAAGGGAAATCCGGGAAAGGGCTACAGCGACCGGAAAGCGATCTATGCGTTTTCTTTGAAGACCAAGAAGCTCGAAGAGAATCCGCGGATGTTGCTGTCAATGAAGGAAATGCAAAACGCTGGCGTGCCCAAAGACTTTCATCCCTCCGGCATTGTCCGTCACCCGCAGTCCGACACATTTTTTATCATCAGTGCGGCCGCAGGAGCCATTATTGAAGTGGACCGCACCGGCAAGCTTCTCGCCCACGCAAAGCTCTCCCGCAAACCTAACCGCCATCCCGAAGGCATTGCCTTTGCACCTGATCTCTCCATGCTCATCTGCAACGATGGCCAGGGTGGCGACGGTACGCTGACGGTGTACGGGGTGAGGAAGTGAATTCACCGTAGCCGCTACGACGCCTGACGGTGTTCGCTTAACACTTCTTAACATCCTGCCTTCCATTCTCATTGATTTTCGCACGCAACATTTCTATCTTTAATGTCGTTAAATAATGGAAATTACGTCACTTAACACCGTCCCGGAGTTCTCCTTATGTCGTTCGATATCAAAGCCATCAACGAAAAAATACAGCGTGAAAGCGCATTTGTCGATCTTCTCCAGATGGAAATGGGGAAAGTCATCGTCGGCCAGAAGTATATGGTGGAGCGGCTGCTCATCGGCCTCCTCTCCAACGGGCACATTTTACTTGAAGGCGTGCCGGGTCTGGCAAAGACGCTGAGCGTCAAGACTCTTGCCGCCGCGATACAGGCGAAGTTCCAGCGCATCCAGTTTACCCCCGACCTGCTTCCCGCCGATCTCGTGGGTACGATGATTTATAATCAGAAGGAGAGTTCGTTCCAGACAAAGAAGGGGCCGATCTTCGCGAACTTCATCCTCGCCGATGAAATCAACCGCTCGCCTGCCAAGGTGCAGAGCGCGCTGCTCGAATCCATGCAGGAGCGCCAGGTGACAATCGGCGAGCAGACATTTAAGCTGCCTGAGCCGTTCCTTGTGCTCGCAACGCAGAACCCGATCGAGCAAGAAGGAACATATCCGCTCCCCGAAGCGCAGGTCGACCGCTTTATGCTCAAGATCAAAATCGGCTACCCGACGAAGGAAGAAGAACTGCTGATCATGCGCGCCAACATGGGCGGCGCGGCAACCGCGGTGAAGGCCGTTGTCTCGCCTGACGAGATCCTGAAAGCCCGTGCCGTTGTCGGCGAAATTTATATGGACGAAAAGATCGAGAAGTATATCCTCGATATCGTCTTCGCAACACGCTCGCCAAAAGATTATAACCTGGGCAACCTTGCACAACTGATAAGCTACGGCGCGTCGCCGCGTGCGACCATCAATCTCGCCCTCGGCGCGAAGGCATATGCTTTTATCAAGAGAAGAGGATATGTGATTCCGGAGGACGTTCGTGCGGTCAGTCTCGATGTGCTGCGTCACCGCGTTGCCGTAACGTACGAAGCCGAAGCCGAGGAGGTAAGCTCGGAGCA
>CAZIHJ010000018.1:4631-11210 GCA_964538485.1 uncultured Chitinophagales bacterium
ATGGACACAAGAGAACTCCTTAAAAAAGTCCGCCAGATCGAGATCAAAACGCGCGGGATGGTCAACCAGATATTTTCTGGTGAGTACCATAGCGTGTTCAAGGGTCGCGGTATGGAATTCTCCGAGGTACGCGAGTACCAGTTCGGGGATGATATCCGCACGATCGATTGGAACGTCTCTGCGCGGTTCAATCATCCATTCGTCAAAGTGTTTGAGGAAGAGCGAGAGTTGACTGTGATGCTGCTGGTGGATTTCAGCCGCTCCGGCAATTTCGGTTCTGTCAAGCAGATGAAGAACGAAGTTGCCGCAGAGATTTGCGCGGTGTTGGCATTCTCGGCCATCAAGAACAATGACAAAGTCGGCCTTATACTGTTCACAGACCGGATTGAAGTCTTTGTTCCCCCGAAGAAGGGCAAGTCGCACATTCTCAGAATTATCCGCGAGCTTATTTCGTTTGAAGCGAAGGGGACGGCCACAAGCATCAAGCAGGCGTTGGAGTATTTCAATCACGTGAACAAGAAGCGCAGTATCGCATTTCTTATCTCGGATTTTATTGACGACGGGTACGACAAGATTTTGAAGATCATCAGCAAGAAGCACGACGTGATTGCGGTGGAGCTTTCGGACCCGCGTGAGGAATCCATGCCGAATGTTGGCATTATCAAACTGCGCGACGCAGAGACAGGCAAGGAACGCTGGGTTGACACAGGTAACGCGGGTGTGCGGCGCGAGTTCGAACAGTTCTGGAAAAGGCGCCGGGATCAACGCAGCAATATGTTTCTCCGCAGCAAGGTGGATGCAATTCCCATCCGGATTGATCGCCCCTACATTAAACCCATCGCGGATTTCTTCCGGCGGAGGGAACGACGGTTGTGATGAGAGGTTGCCGGTTATACATTCAGCTCCTTCTTGTTGCCATTCTTCTCTTTCAGAGAGGTCAGGCGCAGGAAATCACGGCGCGTGCCTGGGTGGATTCCACGCGTTTTCTTATCGGGGATTGGATCACCGTTCATGTCGATCTGAAGCATCCCGCGGGAATACAATTCCAGCCGCTCGTTGGAGACACGCTCAGCGACTTCCACATTATTGAGCGGGGAACTCTTGCCGCCAAAGGTGCCACGGAAACATCCACTCGGTTTGTGGTCGCCCGGTACGATTCAGGTGTCGCGATCCTTCCACCAATTCCCTTCCTCTATGCTTCACCTGGAGACACGGCTTCACACAGAATCGAGACCAATCCCATCGTCCTCAACATCGCTGTGATTGATGTTGATACGAGTCAGGCGATCAAGGACATCAAGCCCCCGCTCTCGGTTCCGTGGACGCTTGCGGAGATTGCACTTATGCTTGGGATTATTCTTGCACTAGCCGGATTGGGCTACCTCGGATATCGATATTGGAAGAAAAGACAGTTGAAACCAAGCGTTGCAGAGGTATATGTTCCTACCGCACGGCCCGCACACGTTCTTGCGCTTGAGGAATTGGCTGTAATAAAAGAGAAGAAACTCTGGCAACAGGGGCTCATCAAGCACTATTATTCGGAAGTCACAGAGGTGGTCCGACGTTACTTTGAACGCCGCTATAACTTCATGGCGCTTGAGCAGACTTCCGACGAGATCATGGCCGCACTGAAGAAGCACCCCGGTGCGGAAAGCATCTGGAATGAAACGGAACGCGCCCTGCGACTTGCCGACCTTGTGAAATTTGCCAAGTACCAACCGGGTGTCAGCGAACACGAAGAACTGATGCGCGTGGCGTATGAAATTATCGAGAAAACAAAACCGGTACCGCTGCAACAGACGGCATCACCAATGAAGGCAGAGGCGCATGCTGGGGCCTAATGTGACATTTGCAAATCCGGAGTACCTTTACCTGCTTGGGATTATTCCGTTGTTGGTGTTATGGTACTTCAAACGACAACGTGCTGCGTCAAGTGATGTGCGTTACTCGACGTTGCTGCCTTTTGCATCGATCAAGCCCGTGTTCAGAGAGCGACTGCGACATTTGCCGTTTGCCGTGCGCATGATGGCTGTGGCACTGGTCATCGTTGCGCTTGCGCGACCGCAGTCAACATCGGAAGGCGAGAACATCTACACGGAGGGCATCGACATCGCCCTCGTTCTGGATATCTCCGGTAGCATGCTTGCTGAGGATTTCCGCCCGAACAGGATTGAAGCCGCGAAAGACCTTGCGCTACAGTTCGTCGATGGAAGAAAGAACGATCGGATCGGTCTCGTGATCTTTGCCGGACAAAGCTTCACGCAATGTCCGATGACAATGGACTACCGTGTGTTGAAGAACCTCTTGAGCAGTGTAAAGCCCGGAATGGTTGAGGATGGAACCGCAATCGGTATGGGCCTTGCGCAAGGGGTGAATCGATTGAAAGAGAGCAAGGCGAAAAGCAAAGTGATGATTCTCTTGACCGATGGTGTGAACAATCGTGGCGAGATTGATCCGCTGACTGCAACGCAACTTGCTCAATCGTTCGGTATCCGTGTGTACACCATCGGCGTGGGAACCATTGGTGAAGCGCCTTACCCCGTGCAGACACCATTTGGCATACGCTACCAAAATGTTCCTGTTGATGTAGATGAACCGACCCTGCAAAAAATTGCGGAGATGACACAGGGTCAGTTCTTTCGCGCAACGAATAACAGATCCCTCAAACAGATATTCGATGAAATCGATGAGATGGAAAAAACGCGTATCGAAGTGCGTGCCTATCGTTCTTATGCTGAATTGTTTTATATGTGGGCGGCTGTCGGCGTGATTGCACTCGTCCTGGAATGGGTGCTCGCACACACAGTATTGAGGAAGCTCCCATAATGATTCGCTTTGCACACCCGGATACGCTGTATCTACTGGCACTGATTCCGGTTTTCATATTGTTGTACATTTTGTTCAGCCGTGTGCGCAAGAAAGCAATGGCGCGATTCGGCGAACTCGCCATCCTCGAACGGCTTTCTGAATCCGCAAGCAGAAGAAAGCGGCTGGTGAAGTTCTGTCTCTACATGTCGGCGTATGCCGTGCTCGTCGTCGGGTTGGCGAATCCGCAGATCGGCACACGACTCGAAGAGATGAAGCAGGAGGGGGTCGATATTTTCATTGCGCTTGACGTTTCATTGAGTATGAAGGCGGAAGACATCAAGCCCAACCGACTTGAGAAGGCCAAGTTTGAAATACGCAACCTGATCTCCCGTCTTGGCGGCGACCGGCTCGGCCTGATTGTCTTTGCAGGGGAAGCGTACACGCAGTTTCCCTTGACCACAGATTACGGCGCGGCGAACCTCTTCCTCGATGTCGTGGACACGGACGCAGTGCCAACGCCGGGAACGTCGATCGGCTCGGCAATCCAACGAGCGATGGAATCGTTCAATTTTGAAGAACCCTCGACAAAAGTTCTGGTTATCATCACGGATGGCGAGAATACTGACGGCGATGCTTTTGAAGCTGCCGAAGAGGCAAGCAAGAAAAACGTACTCATCTATACCGTTGGGTTGGGTTCTCCCTCCGGTTCGCCCATCCCGCTTTACAACGCGGCAGGACAGCAGGTGGATTTCAAACGGGATCAATCGGGCAGTGTTGTGGTTACCAAGCTTGATGAAGTGTCGCTGGAACGCATCGCCGTGATGGGAAACGGCAAGTATTTCCGTGGGACAAATACCCAGGACGAGTTGAACGAGATTTACAAATCAATCAACGAGCTGGAGAAGCGGGAGTTTGGCGTCCGGCAATTTACCGACTATGAAGACCGGTTCCAGTGGTTCCTGGCGGCCGGACTTCTCCTCCTCCTTATTGAGGTGATGATCTCAGAGAAGAAAATACACTGGCTGGCAAAGTGGAATCCGTTGAGACAACAGGAGGGAGTAACACGATGAGAGAGAGTTGGATTGTAGTAGCGCTGTTATTTGTGTTGTCCGGCAATGCAAGCGGTCAGACTGTTCGCTCGTTGGTAAACAGCGGCAATGATCTCTATGAAGAAGAGAAATACACTGATGCGGAGGTGAACTACCGCAAAGCGTTGGAGAAAGAACAGGGTTTGGTTCCGGGACACTATAATCTCGGAAACTCGTTGTACAAGCAAGGCAAGTTCGATGAGTCAGTGAAGGAGTATGAGCACGCTGCATTGAAGGCAGAAAGCAAGGATGCACGCTCGGGCGCTCTTTTCAATATCGGCAACTCATTCATGAAAGCGGAAAAGTATCAGGAAGCGGTGAAGTCCTATGTTGAAGCGCTAAAGCAGAACCCCAACGACCTCGATGCGAAGTACAATCTTTCGTATGCATTGGAAAAACTCCGCCAGCAACAACAGCAGCAGCAACAGAAACAACAAAACAAAGACGACAAGAATAAGGACAAGAACCAGGAACAGAAAGAGAAGAACGACCAGCAGAACGATCAGAAAGACCAGCAACAGCAGAATCAGCAACAGCAACAAAACGAACAGCAGAAGCAGCAACAAATGGCCCAGCAGGAAAAACGAATGTCTAAAGAAGACGCCGAACGAATCCTTGAAGTATTAAAGAACAATGAGCGTGACGTACAGAAGAAGCTTCGTGTTAAGAAAACAGCACGGGCAAAAACCGAAAAGGATTGGTAGTATGTTGTTCGCTCGAACATTCGGACACGTTGCAGTTGCCCTGATAGTAACGGTTGTTCTCGTGGGAACGGTAGTTGCTCAGGAACCGACATTTCAGGCAACGGTGGATAAGAATCCTGTGGGATTGGGAGACCAGTTTATTCTCTCCTTTATTCTCAATAACGCAACGGGCGGAGGCAAGAACCTGCAGTTGCCGGATATGGCGAAGTTTCATGTGATGGGTGGGCCGAACCAATCCTCCAGCATGCAAATCATTAATGGAGCCGTCTCTTCCTCCGTAACGTATAGCTATGTCCTTCAGCCCAAAGAGATCGGGAAGATGACTATTGGTCCGGCAGCAATTGAGGCCGCCGGCAAGATCTATCGGACTCAGCCGATTGTTATTGAGGTGGTCAAAGGGACGCCCAAGCCCAAACAGCAGTCGGCGGCCCCTGATGACGTGAGTGCGCAGATAGCCGAGAATCTCTTTCTCAGAGCCATCGTCGATCGATCTCAGGTGATGCAAGGAGAACAAATCAATCTCACCTTCAAACTCTACACACGTGTCTCCGTTGCGAATTACGCGGTGAATAAAAATCCCGCCCTGACGGGATTCTGGGGCGAAGATATTGAAAACCCCAAGAATGTCTCGCTTACCACAGAGACCATCGATGGCAAGCAATATCGCGTTGGCATCATTCGGCGGATGGCGTTGTTCCCGACACAATCCGGAACACTGGAAATCAGTCCGATGGAAGTACAAACCACCGTGCAGATTCAATCACGCCGTTCTAACGATCCCTTTGATGCATTTTTCCGTGATCCATTCGGCCAGTCGGTGAATTACATGGCAAAGAGCGATCCGGTGAAAATCAGAGTGTTGCCATTGCCCCCGGGGGCACCTGTGTCGTTCAAAGGGGCAGTCGGTAGATTTTCGATGGCCACGACACTTGACAAACAAACAACAAAGACCAATGAACCGGTCTCGCTTCGGGTCACTATTCAGGGTTCAGGCAACGTCAAGTTACTTGAATCTCCTGTGGTGGATATTCCGGCAGAGTTCGAGCAATACACACCAAAGGTCTCCGAGAATATTAATCGACGCCAGGAGAGGATTTCGGGTTCGAAGACTTTCGAGTACATCCTTATCCCACGCTATCCCGGACAGAAATCCATCAAGCCGGTGACGTTCTCCTTCTACGATCTTACCAAGAAGGAGTATGTAACACTCACATCATCTTCACTTGATCTGAAAGTCGAACAGGGTGCAGCGGGTGCCACACCGTACATCGCAGGAGGATCGCGCGAGGATGTACAGATGCTCAGCCAGGATATACGCTTTATCAAGGCGACGCAAAGCGGGTTCTCCGTGCGGGGACAGTATCTTCATACGAGCGGGTTGTTTATTGTCTTGCTGTTACTTCCAGTCGCGGGGCTTGCCGGAGCGGTCGTGTTGGCGCGTCAGCGTCAGTCCATCATGACCGATGAAGCGGGATACAGGAATCGTCGGGCCATCAAGGTGGCGCAAAAGGGGTTGAAGCAGGCGGAGGAAATGCTGAAGAGCAAAAGTGCCGGCGAACAAAAACTGCAATTCTATTCCGAGATTGCGCGGGCAACGTGGAAATATCTTGGTGACAAACTGAATATCCCGCCGGCAGACATGTCAATTGATAAGGTGATCGGTGTACTCTCCACACGATCGACCAGCGACGACATCTCTGGAAACCTCAAATCGTTACTGGAGACCTGCGAGATGGCGCGCTTTGCACCGACGAGCATGGAATTCTCTGCGATGCAGAAAACGTATGACGATGCCAAACGTATTATCATTGAATTGGAACGGACCCTGAAATCCTGATGAAGAGCCTGTTGTTGATATTGCTATTCGGCGGAGCGATGTCCGTTGCAGTGGCACAAGCGCCGGAACAAGTGTTCCTGGAGGGAAACCAGCTCTATCAGCAGGGGAAGTTTCAGGATGCGCGCGAACGGTACGAGCGCCT
>CAZIHJ010000018.1:11310-18095 GCA_964538485.1 uncultured Chitinophagales bacterium
ACCAGCTCTATCAGCAGGGGAAGTTTCAGGATGCGCGCGAACGGTACGAGCGCCTCCGCTCTGCCGGATTGGAAAGCGCAGAGTTGTATTTCAACCTCGGCAACACGTTCTACAAGCTCGGTAATATTGCCCGCGCAATTCTCAACTACGAACGTGCGTTGAAACTCGCACCGGACGATGAGGATATTGTCTACAATCTCCAGCTTGCCAATCTCATGCGTACCGACAAAATCGAAGTTGCACCACGACTGTTCATATGGGAATACTGGGACGCCATTAAATCCGCACTTTCTCTCAATGTCTTCACATGGCTGGCGTATCTCTTCTTTGCTTTTGCCCTTGGTGCACTCAGCTTGTTCATGCTGGCCAGGAGCTATGCTATGAGAAAGCTCTCGTTCATCGGTGCCATTGTCTCTGGCGCCGTATGTATCTTGTTGGTCGTTATCATCGTGGCAAAGCTCTCCGACCTGCAGCGTAACGATACAGCAATCATCGTCGCTGAAATCGTCAATATCAAGAACTCGCCTGATGAAAACAGCAGTGATGCATTCGTTCTCCACAGTGGTACGAAAGTCCAGATTACCGACCGGGTGAACACCTGGGTGAAGATCCGTCTCGCCGATGGTAAAGTGGGCTGGATGGAGCAGGGTGCGTCGGAAGCAATCTAAGAGAGCCCTCACGTTCCTTTCCTGATGTTCTATTCGTTGACAGTCTCTTTGAGAAAAGCTATATTGACCAAGCCCTATTGAGTTTTGTGAATATAGCAGGAAGAGATAATGGCAGCAGAAGGCAGCATTATTACCCCACTCGACGTTAAGACCTCAGACATAGGTCTTGATGATCACGGTATTTCCGTTCATAAGAATACCCTGAATCGTTGGTACCAGGTAATGCACCTTGGCCGGTTGATTGATGCAAAGGCCGAGAATTACGTGAAGCAGGGGAAGGGGTGGTCATATCACTCCTCATTTGTCGGTCATGACGGCATTCAATTGATTCTCGGGCTTTCCTTCCGCCAGGGCAAGGATTTTCTTTTTCCATATTATCGCGACTTGTTGACCGGGCTCGCGGCAGGACTTACCGTCGAAGAAATTATCATGAATGGCATCTCCAAAGCTGGAGATGTTGCTTCCGGCGGTCGCCACATGAGCAATCACCTCGCGAAACCCTCGATCAGGATTCAAAATGTTTCATCCGCGACCGGAAACCATGCACTGCATGCAACGGGTGTTGCTCGTGCCATTCGCAGGTATCATGGCGACGAGGTTGCGTTCGCGAGCTTTGGAGATTCGGCGGCTTCGGAAGGATACGTCTTTGAAGCAATGGCAGGTGCTGCAAGGGAACAGCTTCCGGTGGTCTTTGTTATTCAGAATAACAAGTACGGGATATCCGTGCCGATCAGTGAAGGTTCCGTCAACCCGTGTGTCGCAGACAATTTTTCCGGCCTGCTTAACCTGAAGATCGTGAAATGCGACGGGACGAATGTCTTCGACTCGTGGCGTGGGATGCAGGAAGCATTGGATTATGTCCGGTCCGGCGAAGGTCCGGCATTACTGCATGCCGATTGTGTCCGCATCAATTCTCATAGTAACTCCGACCGTCAGGACCTCTACCGGTCGAAGGAAGAAATTGAACAGGCAAAGACATTCGACCCATTGAAGCGCTTTCGCGCATACCTTATCAAAGAGGAAGTGTTTACAGAAGCGGATCTGGCCGATATTGAAGAGAAGAACCGACGGGAGCTTGATGACACAGCCGCTCGTGTTGAAGCGTCTCCCGATCCGGACCCGAAAACAGCAGCCCTGTTTGTTGTTCCCGATGAGGTTATTCCCTCTGACGTGACAGTTCACCTTCCCGCCAACCCCGATATGGAGCATCAGGTTTCGTTGCGCGAGGCAATCAACGAAACGCTGAAAGCGGAATTCCGGTACAACCCCGACACATTTCTCTGGGGGCAGGATGTTGCCTCAAAGGAAAAAGGCGGGGTTTTTAATGTCACGAAAGGAATGCAACAGGAATTCGGGCGTGACCGCGTATTCAATGCGCCGATTGCGGAGGATTTTATCGTTGGCACGGCAAACGGATTCTCACGATACAGGGACGATATTCGGGTGGTGATCGAAGGGGCCCAGTTCGCGGACTACTTCTGGCCGGCAATGGAACAACTCATAGAATGTTCACATGACTACTACCGTTCAAACGGCCAGTTTGTCCCGAACATTGTCATCCGCCTTGCGTCCGGCGGATATATCGGCGGTGGACTGTATCATTCCCAAAATCTCGAGGCGGTGTTTACGTCGTTGCCCGGGCTGCGTGTTGTTACACCTGCGTTTGCAGATGATGCTGTCGGGCTGTTGCGTGCCGCCATGCGTAACCGCGGTGTGACACTGTTTCTTGAACCAAAATTCCTCTACAACCAGTTCTTTGTGAAAGCGGCCAACCCCGGTGTGACATATTACACGCCGTTCGGGAAAGCACGCGTTCGTCGCGAAGGAACCGATCTTTCAATCATCTCGTATGGAACCACAGTGCATTGGTCTCTTCGGGCTGCGCAAAAGCTCGCCGACGAAGATGTCAGCGTTGAGGTCATTGATCTTCGCTCGCTTGCACCGTGGGACAAGGAGGCCGTGCTTCAGAGCGTAAAGAAAACCGGTCGTGCACTCGTTGTTCATGAAGATAAGCTCACTGGTGGATTCGGCGGTGAAATTGCAAGCTATATCGGCGAACACGCATTCAGTTTCCTGGACGCTCCGGTTGCGCGGCTTGGCTCGAAAGACACACCCGTGCCGTTCTCGCGCATTCTGGAACATGAAATTCTCATCCAGGAAGCCGACGTTCTCGAGGCGGCAAGAAAGCTCGCCAGCTTCTAAACCGCATTTTAGACAGATTCACACAACCCCTTTCCTTGTTTGTGGAAGGGGTTTTTTGTGACTCCGAAGTCCTTTGTTTAAGGTAAGTTCGTCTCCCGCGTGAATAATTTTTTATCTCAAAGTTTCATGTTGACTTTCAGCGGAGACCGAATTACATTGCACGTGAGGATGTTATGTTCTCATACGTGTGAAGGGTGTCCCACCGTTACATGCCGATGAAACGGAGGTAGACCATGCGGAAGAGCAAGAGAGCAATACGACAGCAGATTCTCGCGCAACTCTACGAACATCTTCAGCAACAGTATTCGTTTGGGCAGTCACGAGAAGTTCTTCTCGGCGACCAGTCCTCTCCCCACACGCTTGATGCCATTCTTTCATTCAAAAGCGACCCGCGGCTTAACGAATTGAAACGCGCGCTTGACCAGCTTGATGAGGGGACATTCGGCATCTGCATTTTCTGTAAAGGGCGAATTCCACAAAGCGTTCTCGATCAGGACCCAATCCAGCGACTGTGCGCGAGGTGCGAGCAGGCTATTGCCCATCCGACGACGCTTCAATACACCTCGAGCATTCTGTAGGTCGCGCACGTTCCTGCAAAGTGGCAGCTCACCTGAAACGGTTCTGACCGTCCGTGGTTTTTGAATCGCGTTTTGTCTACATTGATTCCCAGAATCTATCATCACCTTTCCTCTCTACTCTCATGAAACGCGATCTGACGTCATTCTCGCTCTGGACGCGAGAACAGCTCTCTGATATTTTCACACTTGCCCGTCGATTGAAACACGGTGAAGCAACAACCGGACCCGGTCCATTGACGCGCAAAAGCGCCGCCCTGATTTTTGAGAAAGAGTCCCTGCGTACGCGCGTGTCATTCGAGGTCGGCATCGCACAGCTCGGAGGCCACCCGATTTTCCTGCAGCAGGATGCCATCGGGCTGGCTACCCGTGAGTCCGTTCACGACATTGCTACCGTGCTTTCACGGTACAACGACCTGATCATCGCACGGACCACACGCCACCAAACGCTCGTCCAGCTTGCTGAAAGTGCGACAGTACCCGTGATTAACGCTATGACGGATCTTGTACATCCCTGTCAGATTCTCGCGGATGTACTTACCCTGCAGGAACTGAATGCGTTTTCACCGGATATCCGTATTGTGTTCATCGGAGAAGGTAACAACATTGTCAACTCGTGGCTGGAGTTTGCTGAAAAATTCCCGATACACTTTGTTGCCGCTGTCCCGCCCGGACATGAACCACATCCGCTCATCCTTGAGCAGGCCAGGGCAGCGGGACACAGTCGAATAGAAATCCTTCATGATCCAATGACTGCTGCGGAAAATGCCGATGTGATCTATACGGATGTCTGGTCGGATGCACCTCCGGAAAGTGATCCATCTGCCTGGCAAATGCAATTCAAGCCCTACCAGGTGAATAGCATCTTGATGAAACAGGCGAAACCGGGATGCCTTGTCATGCATCGGTTGCCGGCAAAGCGAGGGGAAGAGATCACACGAGAAGTACTGGACGGCAAGAACTCTGTTGTCCTTCAGCAGGCGGAAAACCGCCTCCACGTGCAAAAGGGCACCATGTCCTATCTCCTCAATCCCGCCCCCTAGGCCGCTGTGTTGTATTACATCCGGGCTGCATAGAAAACTAGACGTTCCATTGTCGCTTTTGCTTAGTATCTTCCCTTAAGAGCATGGCACACTCGTTGCAAGACCAGCAGTGTGCATGAATCTTATGGAGGGTTTGAGTAATGAAAGTTCTTCTTGTGTTAGCCGGCGCGTTAATGTGGTTCCATTCCGGAGCAACAGCGCTCCCACCTCACTCCTCGTTTGGGGTCTCCTTCGGTATTTTTTATTCTTCGCTTGACCCTCATGGCGAGTGGATCATGGTTGATCGTGATGTCTATGCCTGGCGCCCTTCGCGTACCATGCATGGATGGCGACCGTATACTGTGGGGAGATGGGCCTGGACGGACGATGGATGGTATTGGATCTCCGAAGAGCCATGGGGATGGGCGACGTATCACTATGGCCGTTGGTACTACGATGATTTTTATGGTTGGCTTTGGACACCGGGGTATGATTGGGCGCCTGCGTGGGTTGAGTGGCGCTATGGGGGAGATTACGTTGGGTGGGCACCTCTTGGACCGTATGCCGTGTTCAGCATTCATTCAGGCATTCACTATGCACGTCACTGGTCTACACCACACCATTGGTGGTCATTTGTGGACTGCGGACGCATCGGCTCGCCATCAGTTCACCGCTATGTTTACCGACAAGAAGATAATCGGCGTTATGTCAGTCGTACGCGGAGTACCGGAAGCGTGAGATACACAAATGATCGCATCGTGACACGTGGACCTGATCGCGAATATGTCGAACGGCGGGGGAAAGTCCGCATCGATCGTGCGGAGGTTGTTGGTCGGGAAGATCATGGCGAACGGATTGTCCGTGCGGATAAGGTGAACCGCATTGAAACGTACCGGCCGAGGTTTGACAGTCGCGGAGATGAGGCACGGGAGCGACCGGGTCGTATTCGGGAGAGTGAACACAAGGTTGATTTGGATGCGAATCGTATTGATGGGCGATTGCAACGAGGTGGAGACGCTGACGACATGTTGAAGAGAGATCAGGGCCGAGTATCCCGTGAGACTGACACTCCGCAGCGGGCCGTAAAGCAACATGAGTCCGGCTCATACAAACGTGATACGCAAATGAATGGACCGCGACCCCATCCGCAAAAAGAAACGCTGGGGCGTGGAAGAGGGCAACGTGAGGAAACGCGTTCGTCCAATCCGGAAAGAACAATGCGGAGAACCGAGCCTGATCGTGAGAGGCCTAAACGAGAAGCAGGTTCATCACGTGAGAGGGGAAAGAGATAGAGTATAAATGCGGGAGAACAGGGCGGTCGTCGGAATGCCCCGACGACCGTTTTTATTTTACAATCACATCGGGGTGCTTAAGAAGTGATGCCAACGAGGTCTTTCTTGCGCTTCAATACCTGGCCAACTCTCCATTGTTGGACATTAAACCATTGGGCCGACTGTGAAGTTTGGACATAGTAGTTGGCCGTACCGCTCTCTGCGTGGAACCGAATTTGTACGCCGCTCACCTCCAGGGATCCTATCAAGGGTGGTGGAGTGAGAGCCGAATCAACAAAATCGTCAGCAACGAAGTTGGAAAGTGCACTGAGCAGCGAGTTGACCGTTGATTGTGCAATAGCTGTACCTTCAATCATCCACACCGTATCCTGTAGCGCAAGTGCAAATGTGGTATCTCCGAACTGAAATGACACGGAGCGAATCTTTGCCTGGTCAGTGCCAAAGATCGTTTTATCGCGCCAGTCTTTGACCTGTTTTGCGAAAACGTACGTGAGGAGCTCATCCGCAAGATAGACATCATTGGAGCCTTCAACCCGCACATATGTTTCGGTGAACGAACTGCCCGGTTTGCCGACGCGGAACGCTGCCTTCTCGGTTCCCTTCTCGAATACACGCACCAGAGTTCCTGCAGTCGTATCAACCTGGAAAAGACCCTGCTTCTGAGGATTCGATGAAATGAGACTGGTGAGTGTGGTAGTTACCCCCTTGCTAATCGCCGTGGTAACAGCGTTCTCGTCTGCCCGATATGAAATCGGGTGAACAATCATCCACTTGCCAGCCTGTTTTTCCATTCTGATGGAATTTGATCCTGTCGTAATTTCAATCTTGTCAACTGCGAGGGAATCATACGATGCCAACCTTTGAGATGCGTCGCCGGCGGAACTTGATTCGCCGGGGCGTTGCAGAACGAAGAACGTACCAACCCCGAGGGCAATGATCGTTGCAATAAGTCCGAGAGAATTCTTATTCATGGCCGTTATCCTATTGAATCTCCATGGCTTTCTTTCGCGCCTTCCGCATTCGCCA
>CAZIHJ010000018.1:18195-37667 GCA_964538485.1 uncultured Chitinophagales bacterium
TTTGTTTGTATATGCGCTTGTGAACTGTCCGCTCACAACCAGTCCCAGCGGTATGCCCTGTTCGGCAAAGTCTGCCTCAACCCATTGTTGTAACGGATCCAACATGAAATACGGTGAGGAGTTCTTGCCGCTCTTCTTGGAGGAACGCATCAGTACTTCCGCGCTCAATCCCTTGCCCGACAATTGCGTTGTATCAACCGAGCTTGCAAAAAACAATATCACACCCTGAAGATCCTTCACCATCACATTCCCTTTGTGAAAATCACTCACCATCGGGAGGTATGGGAATGGCTTTTGGCTCTGCATCTGAAAGCCGAACTGCTCCTGTACGATGTTAATACTGGCGCATTGTACGTCGCGAACAAGGTCGGCGTTAATGCGAAGGCCATAACTCTCGAGCAGATCTTCGATATTCAATTCAAGCGGCTGCCCGACACGCTGTTGCAGGTTAGCGTCCACTTTATTGAGAAGAAAGGCGACTTTCCCCCCGCGCATGATATACTGATCGATCTGGAACTTCACCGGATCCGAGAATTGTTGCTTTGGTGCAACCACCATCAATGCCGCAATATCGTCCGGCACGGCCTTGCCGCCGGAAACATCAACCGCGGTAACATCATACTGCTTGTTGACAAGCTGTTGTGCCTGGCCCATTTCAGTGAGCGCCGCCTCCCCCTGGCCGGTCAAAAATCCGATCTTCTTGCGCGTACGCGAGACGAGCCGCTTGATCGTGGTGGCGATGTCGTATTCCAGGCTGTTGATGTTTTGAACAATAGGGATAACCTCGCGCTTGTCTTCATACAGGAAAATCAATCCCATATACGCACGCATCACTTCAAACTTGTCTTCTTTCACTACTTGCACCTGCGCCTGAGCAATGCCTTGCTTCTGGGCATCCTGTTCAGCGGCCTCACCGCTTGGATTGATGAACTCGTACTGGAGATTGCCATTGGAATATGCGCGAAATTCATTCAACATATCCAACACTGCCCGGCGGTGATTGTTGTATGGTGAGGGGAGGTCTTCTGTCATATAGGCCTTGACGGTCACCTTATCATCGAGAGACTGCATCATGTTCTTGCTGGCGTCGGAAAGTGTGAACAGGCCCTGTTCGGTGACGTCGAGACGCCCAAACAAACGGATGGAAACAACGTTGAGTAATATGAGGGCGACCAATACTCCGGCCACGCGGAACAATGTTTGAGATTTACGCGATGAGGTTTTCATGATCCATTACCATTTACGTCGTTCAAGAGAAACGGTGGCAAGCAGCAGCGAGAATCCTGACATTGAGAAAAAGTATATCAGGTTCCGGGTGTCGATAACACCGCGTGCAATGTTGGAGAAGTGATAGTCCACCCCGAGGAACTCGATTGTTGTGGTGAGCCCTGCCGGTATCCACAACAGAATCTTGTCCATCATGAAGAGGGCAAAGACAAACAGGAATCCGACAATGAATGCGATAATCTGATTTTCCGTTACGCTGGATGCCAGCACACCAAGACTGATATACACGGCACCCATGAGGAGCAATCCGAGGTAGCCAGAGAGCACGGGCCCCGCATCAATTTTGCCGATTGACAACAAGGTGAAAAAATAGACCAGGGTCGGGAGAAGCGCGGCAGCAAGAAGCGCCCATGCTGCAAGGAACTTCCCGAGCACAATCTCCGCATCGCGCACCGGTTTGGTCGTCAGCAACTCCAGTGTACCGGACTTTCGTTCTTCTGCCAGCAGTCGCATGGTAATTGCCGGAACAAAGAAAAGAAAGACGAGTGGCACCAGTTCGAAAACGAGACGCAGTGAAGCGACATTCGCAAGAAACAGGTTGTTGATAAAAAACCATCCTATGATGGCAAGAAAGACAATGATCACAACGTACGCGACCGCTGAATTGAAATATGAGCGAAGCTCGCGTCGGAAGATCGTCAGGATATTGGAAAGTTCAATCATGTTGACTATGAATGTTGGTGGAACGGCTCAGGTGGTTGTCAGTTTATGAAACACTTCTTCGAGGCTCGTGGTTTTTCGATGCATCTCCAGTAAGACCCAGCCCTCGGCAACGGCAAGCCGGAATGCCGGTTCGCGGGCGTCGATCCCTTTTTCAACATTCACCGTAAATCGGCAGACGGCATCCTTGGCGGAGATCAATTCGACGCCAGTGACAGCGTTGAGACCACGGAGTTTAGGAGCAATCTGCTGTAATGGATCTGCACTTCCCGTGCGTAGCTCAAGCGTGAGTGATTCCGCTCCCTGGAAGTTCTGCCGCAGTTGCTCCGGCGTTCCGTCGGCGACAATTTTCCCTTCATTGATAATCAATACCCGATCGCATGTGGCCTGTACTTCTGAAAGGATGTGGGTTGAAAGAATAACAGTCTTTGCACGACCGAGTTGTTTGATGAGATTTCGAATCTCAACAATCTGGTTGGGATCAAGTCCGCTGGTTGGTTCATCGAGGATGAGCACGTCCGGTTCATGGATCATCGCCTGGGCCAGGCCCACACGCTGACGGTAGCCCTTTGAAAGCTCGCCGATGTCTTTGTGTCTCACTCCTTCCAGTCCGCACACGTGAACCATTTCCCTGATGCGCGCTGAGATGTTTTGCTTCATTCCATGAAGGTTGGCTGAATACTCGATGTACTCCAGCACATTCATATCGAGATAGAGTGGATTCATTTCCGGCAGGTAGCCGATCTTCTTGCGAACAGCAAGAGACTGTTCGGCCACATCCATTCCATCAACTTCAACAATTCCGGAAGTTGGCGGCATGAAGCAAGTAATAATCTTCATTGTGGTGGTCTTCCCGGCTCCGTTGGGACCGAGAAACCCCAAAATTTCTCCTGTCTTCACATCGAAGGAGATATCGTCGATAGCTTTTTGCTCACCATATACCTTGGTGAGGTTTCGGACTGTAATAGACATGGTATTTTGGGAATGTGAAACGGGTTAGGTCACTTCGAGACGCAGATAACTCGACCAAATCTACAAAAATCAGGCTAGAGAATCAAGATTCCAGAATCCGGACGCCCCCTTAGAACCTGGGTCTCTTTGTGTGCCAGTCGGTTACACTCTGGTAGGCGTGCGCGAGTTCCAGGACGAGAGCGTCATTGAGCTGTGGGCCGATTATTTTTAGTCCGATGGGAAGTTTATTCTTGCTGAATCCGCAAGGTACCGAGAGAGCAGGAAGCCCGAGCAGGTTTTCGGCTGCCTCGATGGAGTTTCCCCCGCCGAAGATCGTCTTGAGGTCGGCTTCGACAAGTGGTGCGCATTGCAGTGTGCTTGAACCAAGAATTATATCATGCTCGTCAAAAAGTTTGCGGAAGTCCCGGGCAATGAGTGTACGAATGCGCTGGCAGCGAAGATAATCCACAGCGGAAATCTCTTGCGCCCCAAGCAATTCGCCGCGGCGGTCGGGATCAATAATCTCCCTCAGTTTGTCCGAATATGCAAACATCTCGAAGGCCGAAGCCTCCTCTGCAGCAATAATTGTGGAAGCAACAATTTCGTAGGGATGATCCGGAAGTTGAGCCTCTGTTACCTTGAAACCGAGCTCTTCAAATACCTTCAGCGCATCGTTGAACGCGGTCGCAACGTCTGCCTCGCCCCATCGTACATAATCTTCCTTCACAAACCCAATCCGTAGTTGTTTTCCGCGTTCCCTTGACTTGCCGAGAGGATACTTGAACGGCTGATCGAGAGCGTACTCATCGTCAGGATCGGCGCCGGTGAGCTCAACAAGCACATCGGCACAATCAGCAGCCGAGTGTGCGAGCACACCTATTTTATCCATACTCCAGGAGAGCGCCATAGCTCCAGCCCGACTGATCCTGCCAAATGATGGTCGCAAACCAGTCACGCCGCAAAACGAAGCTGGAGTCATGATGGAGCCCCAGGTTTCTGTACCGAGTGTAAACGCAGCCAGGCCCGCAGCCACGGCAGCACCGGAGCCACTTGATGATCCGCCGGACCAGCGCGCCAGATCCCACGGTGTTCGGCAGGCACCGGTCGCTGTTGCATTCGGAGGCCCGCCTGCGAGCTCGCTCATGGCACACTTTCCAAGGAGAACAGCTCCTGCATCCTTGAGGCGTCGATACACAGAAGCATCGCTCTCAATCATCTGGGTTGCAAAAGGTCGAGCCCCCCACGTTGTAGGATGTCCTTTGACAGCAAAGAGATCTTTCAGGGCGTAGGGAATTCCATGGAGGGTTCCGCGATACAAGCCGGCGGCGATTTCGCGCTCTGCTTGCTTCGCCTGCTGCAAAGCAAGGTCTGTCGTAACGGTGACGAATGCGTTGAGTTTAGGAGAAATCTTTTCAATGCGGGCGAGGTATCCTTCAGTCAACTCAAGCGGTGAGAGTTTCTTCCGTTTGATCAGTCTTGCGAGTTCTTGTATTGGCGCGAAATACAAATCGAGATCTATCATCGCTTCGCCCTGCGTTGAGTCATGAACACGCAGGCGTCGAAGGGCGGAAGAGCATTTGGCAGGTCTCTGGAACGCAACGGACCAACGGATTTTTCGTGGTTTTCCAGAAACAATTTTGCCAGGTGCCGGTCGTCCGCAGATACACCAGACCCGGCCAGATTCTCTTCATGTCCCTCTGGGTCGGAAGGTGGGAAAGACTGCTGAAGAAGGGAATCTCCAAGAGTGGGAATGAGTGACGATGAGACCAATAAGCCGGTAAATCGGCGACGCGAGAGAGTGCGCATGATTTCTCCGTTTTTGATGAGTTTGTTACGGGTTGAGCGGAATTGATTTCAGAAATGAAAGAGCTTCTTCAATGAACGGCCCCCGTTGGACACTCAGGAATGAATGCTTGCAACCTGCTTGCAAAGCGAAGCGTGCATCCGGCAGTTGTCGCACGAGGTGCTCTGCCTCTGCCCTCGTAATCATCTCATCGCTGTCGCATAGTGAAACCAGCACGGGGAACACCGCCCGACGCAGTAGCTGATCATCCAGTGGCTTCATTTGTCCAATGAACTCCGCGCATGATCGTACCAGGTTCATCCATCCGGTTTCTCCATTGGCAGGTTCATGGTCCTTGCGCAAGTCATGTGCCCAGGAAGGAACCTTGGCCAGAATGCTCTCCGGGTTCAGCGTCAATTTTGTCGCTTCAACGGCCTCCGGTGTCCAATCGATTTTGGTCGCGTGCATTACGAGCCCGAGAATCTTATCCGGATACTGCGTTCCGTATGCCAACCCGATGTAACCGCCAAGACTGTATCCGCACACGTAGGCCTGTTCAATCTGCAGACTATCCAACAGGATACGAAGATCATCAATGAAGGTGTCAAGGCGCAGAGCACCAGATGGGTTGTTTGTTCGTCCGTGGCCTCGAAGGTCAACTGCAATGGTGTGGAAGTGTTTTGACAAATCGGGGATGAATCGTCGCCAGTGACTTTCGATAGTGCCGAGCAGGCCGGGAAGCAGAATGAGAGGTTCGCCGGTTCCATACTCTTCGTAGTAGATGGAGGCATCGTTGGATCGAACGAAGGACATTCAGGTGTGTGGGAGTTGTGAATGAAGTATCATGTGATGGTAGAGAATTAGCCGGAGAGAGGCAAGCGGGGTGGTTTGATGTTTGAAGAAGATTTACCTATTGTTTGATAGATAATCAGTGTGTCGTGAAAGATGCGAGGACGCAAATGCTGGTGCGAAAACAGATGATAGTCGTCGGGGACAGGGTGTTGTTGCAGCTGGACGAATCTGAGGACAAAACGAAATCGGGGCTGTATCTCCCGCCATCAGTGAGAGAGAAAGAGAAAGCAGCAATGGGTCGCGTCGTGAAGGTCGGGCCCGGGTACCCTATTCCCAACCCGAACTACACCGAAGATGAGCCATGGTCGAAGCCGAAAGACCCGATGCGGTACATCCCGTTGCAGGCGCGGGAAGGAGACTATGCCATTTTTCTTCGTGAGCAGGGAGTGGAAGTGGAATTCGAAGAGAAGAAATACCTGATTGTGCCACAGTCTGCAGTGTTGGTGCTTGTCCGGAATGAACTGAAGGAAGAGTTGGAATAACGGAAGCACCAGGGTCATGCAACATCCGTGCATGACCCCGGATTTCTACAGCTATGCTATGGTGACATCCTTGCAGAGGTAGACGTCCTGAATCGTGTTCAATAATTTGATGCCGTCCTTCATCGGTTTCTGGAAGGCCTTCCGCCCGGAGATCAACCCCATTCCACCCGCACGCTTGTTGATGACGGCTGTACGCACGGCTTCCACAATATCATTCTCTCCTGATGCCCCACCCGAATTAATCAACCCGGCGCGACCCATGTAGCAGTTTGCGACCTGGTAACGCGTCAGGTCGATTGGATGATCGGTAGAGAGATCGGTGTACACCTTTTTGTGAGTCTTGCCGAAGTTCAATGCGGTAAACCCGCCGTTGTTTTCCGGGAGTTTCTGTTTAATAATATCCGCTTCGATAGTCACACCAAGGTGGTTAGCTTGTCCGGTGAGATCTGCAGAAACGTGATAGTCCTTCTCCTTCGTTTTGAAGGCGGCGTTTCTGGTGTAACACCACAAGATGGTCGTCAGGCCCAATTCATGTGCATACTTGAATGCCGAACTTACTTCCTGAATCTGGCGTTTTGATTCGTCCGAACCAAAATAGATTGTCGCTCCGACAGCAACTGCGCCCATCTCGAATGCCTGGTCAATATCGCCAAACATAATCTGGTCGAATGAATTTGGATAGGAGAGGAATTCGTTGTGATTGATCTTCATGATGAATGGAATTTTGTGCGCATACTTGCGGGCGCATGAGCCGAGGACACCGAGGGTTGAAGCGACTGCGTTGCATCCACCTTCGACTGCAAGCTTGATGATGTTTTCCGGATCGAAATAGGACGGGTTGGGTGCAAATGACGCGCCTGCGGAATGTTCGATTCCCTGGTCAACCGGAAGAATCGAAAGATACCCCGTGCCGGCAAGCCGTCCGGTGTTGTACATTGATTGGAGATTTCTCAGGACCGCGGGTTTTCTGTCTGTAGGAATAAAGACACGGTCAATAAAATCGGGACCCGGCAAATGCAGAGATTCTTTGGGGATGCCTTTGCACTGATGACTCAAGAGGTTCTTTGCATCGGCTCCCAGCAGCTGTTCGATTTCTTTAATCATGGGTTCTTGCTCCTTGGGTATAAAGGTAATGAACTGAGTACTTGAAGGAAGTGAGCGTAGGTGGCACTGGTTATCATTCTCAATGTGCAGTCAATATATGGAAAACAGGTCACATTAAAAACCGCTTTACATCAGTGCAGGTATGAACCTCCATTGACATCTATTGTTGAGCCCGTAATGTAGTTGGAGAGATCCGACGCCAGAAAAAGCACCACGTTGGCGACATCCTGTGCAGAGCCAATTTTTCCGGAGGGGATTTGGGAGCGAATTTCCTCTTCTTGTCTGCGAATTCCTTCAAGCCCCATTCCTGCTTCGATAAAGCCCGGAGCCACTGCATAGACGAGGATTCCATCCTTTGCATGTGCTCTGGCAAGACATCTGGTCAGGGTGATCATTCCCGCTTTTGAGACGGCGTAGGCGATGTGGTCTGTCTCTCCGCGAAAAGCGGAACGTGATGCGATGTTGATTATCTTGCCTGTGTTGCGCGATTTCATATGTCGGATTGCCCAGTACGAGAGGTTCACTGCACTCATCAAGTTTGTGTTGAGTGTTTCATTCCAATGGGTTGTCCACTCGTCATAGTCCATGTCAATCCCATCCGTGCTTCCCACAGCGGTGTTATTTACGAGGAGGTCAATTCTTCCATACCGGTTCAAAGTCGCCTCGATGAGTTTCCTGCAATCTTCAGGAAGAGCGAGGTTGCCATAAATTGCAGATGAATCATTTCCGCATTTTATTGCAACATCCTCTGCTTCCTTCGCCCTGACATGAAAGGCGACTGCAAGAGTTGCTCCTGCCCGAGCCAATGTCATTGAGATGGCACTACCGATTCCTCCCGCTCCTCCTGTAACCAGAACAATCTTGTTATTCAGGTCGATATGCAGCATAGCCGATCCGTCCTATTTTGTAGTTCATGATGAGAAAACAACTGAATTCCAGCAAAATTGCAATGCCCGGGGGGGGGGTAAATATTGCACATCACCCTAACCGACTGTATGCAAAATATTCCGCCTCGCCTGAAAAAAAGGACAACACAGCACAAACCATGTTGTATTTGAGGAAATGAAATATGGCACGCAATTCGTACAAAAGTTTACAACAGTAGGCAAACCAGTTGGACGATGGAGGTTACAATGAGAATGCAGTATCGCTTCAGCCCGCTCTCAAAGGAAGAACGAGAACTCATGGAGACCATTCTTCTTGAAGAAATGGATGTCCAATCGTGGTATGCCATCACCTTCAGTTCAATTTTTGGCGAAGAAGTATTCATTACACTTCAATAGCATGGGGTAGCGATGAAAACGGTGGCGTGGGCAGCAATCCTTGCATTGGTTGTTTCGATTCCGTTCCTGCTTGGATCACGTAAACCTGCTCGGGTATCGTTCAAGAGTAAAACAGCACCAGACGAGAACCATCTGTACGATATTGAAGATCTGATAGATTAAGAACGGCCGAATTCCTCGAAGGCCCGGTCGGTGGGACCTGGGTTTTCGTGATACACTGAAGGGTGTTGCGTAGGTGGGCGCAGCACCCTTTGTTTTTATTAAAGCCTCCAGATTTATTCCGATGAGCTCAACGGAACTTGCAATTTCGATACCTTTCTGCTATCTTAGCACCGCAAATTACTGTACACCGTTTTTTGCGCTTTTAATGGTTCCGCTGTTGTTGGACTGTTCTTCCGTGGAAGCACAGCCCGGCCTGATGGCTATTAAGAGGCAATAAATCAGGTGCCCATGTCGGGCGGCGTTGCCGTACGTTGATGGATATATCTTAAAGGAGTGTTCCATGGAAAAGGGAACAGTCAAGTGGTTCAACGGAGCCAAAGGCTTCGGTTTTATTCAGCGCGAGTCTGGCGAAGATGTCTTCGTGCATTACAAGGCAATCGTCGGAGATGGGTACAAGACTCTCAATGAGGGCGATAAGGTGCAGTTTGATGTCGAAAAGGGTCCGAAAGGACTTCAGGCGTCAAACGTATCAAAGGTCTAGTGTAAAGAGCCGTCGTCATCAGGCCTCGATCTTTTCGAGGCCTTTTTTATTTCCTTTCGATTCATGGCACATCAACTCCGCGTAGCGCTCTGTTATCAGATTCCCACGACGTTGTCCCCCCGTGTGCGCAAGAAGATTTCCGC
Organism: uncultured Chitinophagales bacterium; assembly: GCA_964538485.1. Classification (GTDB taxonomy): domain Bacteria; phylum Bacteroidota; class Ignavibacteria; order UBA10030; family UBA6906; genus JBJXHC01. The sequence continues at coordinate 27,444 of CAZIHJ010000018.1, forward strand.
GGCCGACATTCTCGTCATGCCCGAACTTGTTGATGGTGGTTACAGGCGCCTGACACAAGGAGGACAACCTCACAGTCATGCGTCTCCATTGATACAGTTTTTTCGTTCACTTTCACTGGACAATAATGTCGCTGTCCTGGCGGGGAGTCTTTTTTATACAGAAGCTCCCAGGAGGGCTTACAATACCGCCTTCGTTTTTTCACGAGGTCGGCAACTGTTGCGGTATGACAAAATCCATCTCTTCAAACCAATGAAGGACCACCGGTATTTTACGCCGGGGAAGAGAGTACCAACCTTTGGACTTCGTTCCTCGTCGGGCAGCGTCAAGGCCGGGGTTATCATATGCTATGACCTTCGCTTTCCTGAGCTGACGCGTGTACTGGCAACTGCGGGCGCCCAGGTCCTCTTCATCCCGGCCCGATGGCCATCCCGTCGCAATGATGCCTGGATGACCCTGTTGAAAGCCCGTGCAATTGAAAACCAGATATTTGTTGTTGGATGCAATGCGAGAGGAAGCGAAGGCGGGTATTCGTACGTGTTCGACCCGACAGGCAAGATGATATTCTCGACGAAGCTGAGGTCCCAATCACTGGCAGACGTGGATATGGTCACACTTGATCTGCGGGCGCTTCAGAAAGCCAAGGCCTTTCATAGCAATCTCAAAGAGGCCAGAGTGTTAAGGGGTTTGCTCCGGATGAAGTAACGGAGTTACCTAGCGCGATTTCCCCTTCATGTGATATTCCCGGCTGGCGATTGTGTGAATTCCTCCGCGCACCTTGTAGTCCGTGGTGACTTTCATCCATTTGGGTTTCGCGCAGCGCACCAGGTCATCCAGAATTTTGTTGACGAGATGTTCCTGGTAGATGCCCACATTGCGGTATGAGAACAGATAATATTTCAACGACCGAAGCTCGATGATCACCTTCCGCGGAGTATAGTCGATGGTGATCGTTGCAAAATCCGGCAACCCCGACCACGGACACACAGCGGTAAATTCATCGGTATTAATATTAATCACGATGTCCTTCCCCGGGTACTCATAAGGGAACGTCTCCAGCACCCTAACGTCAATCGTTGAAGTCTTCGCAACGTCATATCGCCTGTCAAGCGGTTTTGCCATATCGTCCATCCTGGTTGTGTCTCGCAAAACAATTGAATACATTCTTGTGAGAAATATACAGAGTTTCATCCAGAAAAGTAATTCAGGTGGCTCATGCGACTCAATTGCAGTCTGATTCTCTTCGCGTTGCTCATGGGGTGCTCAGGAGCGAGCAACACCACAAAAGAATCCGTTCCTGTCGGTTGGTTTGACCAGGCAAAACTGAAGACAGCAGAGTATCCTGCCTTCTCCTCGCGTTATGATACCGTACAGATTGAACAGCAGTTCGTCGAGTTGATCCGCCAGGTACACCAGGGGATTGATATTCTCGTATTTTTTGGGACCTGGTGTGGGGACAGTAAACGTGAGGTCCCACGATTCTTGAAGATTGCTGATGTCGCTGCAATACCTGCAGAAAGAATCCGATTCTACGCGCTCGACCGATCCAAGAAGAGTTCTGATGGCCTGACGGATGTTCATAGGATCGAAAAAGTGGCCACCTTTATTTTCCTCAAGGAGGGGAAGGAACTCGGCAGGATTACCGAGAAGCCGTTGACGACTATCGAGGCGGACATGCTGTCAATTCTTGCCAACGCTGCTGGCGGCTGAAGAGAACGAATCTTGCCTGAACGCAAAGTCCACATGCGTTCGTTGACATTCTTTACCCATTTGGATATATTCTGCCTGAAATAAACAATTCATAGTCATTTCTATATGTAGTTGGAAGTTTGCATGGCGCATGAGGACGAGGCTAAAGACAGGGAACTTGCGCGCAAGCGACTTATCGAAGAAATAAAGAAGCGCGCCGAGGAAGCCGAACTCAAACGCATAGAAGAGGATGAGGAGCGAATAGTTCCGCCCAAGTCCGAAGAGTCATCGATACCACCGCCCCAACCAGCACCATCCAGTCGCCCTCCGATACAAGCTCCATTCTCTCCTGCTGAACAGCGGGTTCTTGAGTTACGCGAGAAGCTGCTGATTGCCCTCGATCGTCGACTTTCAGAGAAAGCTGCTGCTCTTTTTTCGGAGTTGAGCGCGTTGATTCCTAACGACCCGGAGTTGAGAACATATCAGTTCCGTCTGGCCGTCCTCCGGGAGAACCAGCAGGATGTTAAGCTCAAGAAAAAGCCTGTCGACAAGAAAGACGAGAAAGACGACCAGGTCGAACTCAGAGCCCAGCGCGAAGCCCAGAAGAAAAAAATTACTGAATTACTGGAGCAGGCAAACCTGTCGTATCAGCGGGAAAAGTATGAGCAGGGTTTGCAGGAAATTGATGCCATTCTGGAGATCGATGCCGAGCATCAGGAGGCAATTGACTTACGGAAAAAGATTGATCGAGCGAGGGACCTTGCTGAGGAAATGAAGCAGGAGGAAACGCGCCGCAGGGCCGCTGAGGCTGAAACGGCTCGACCTTTGCCACCTCCGGTGAAACACGAAGACAAGGGTGATCCCTGGGGGGACGCGCCCATTGTTACGACTACACAGACGGTGTTTGAAGCTCCGGAAGAGAAGGCGGCTGTTGAGCCCAGAAAAACAGCCATTCTGGAACGTGTTGTTGCTCGCGCTTCGAGGGTTCATATTCCAGTAAAGACAATACTGGTGGTTCTTGTCGTGGCAGTTGTCGGTGCCGTGGCGTATATGATTGTTGATACTGTTCGTAATACGGTGTTTCCCCCCAAGCACTCGCTGCTGATTTTCCCCGCCACGAGCAATATTACGGATGGCTCTGTTGATTATCTGACTGAGGGGATAACCGAGGATTTGATCGGGGACCTTTCCGTAATTCCTGACTTCCGTTTGATCGCACCACGAACAGTATTTCAGTACAACGATCCACGTTCGCACAATGCACAGAGCGCACGGGCGAGTGGTGTGAGCCACTTTGTTGTTTGGTCCATTGAACTGATTGCCGGTGAGGCAACGTTTCAGGTTGGATTGTATGATACAAGTAACTCTACCCCCGTATGGGCATCACAGCAACAGGTATCGCTCCGGGAGATTGCATCGTATCGCATCGAACTTGCCCGGAGTATTGTGACAAGAATGGGAGTCACGCTCGAGGGTAATGTCGAAGCCTCCTTGACTGCAGCAGCGCCCGCCGTTGAGGCCTATGACGCCTATTTACGCGGTCAGTATGTGTTGCGGCATCCGGATCAACCGATTGATGGGGCAACACTGCTTCTTGAACGGGCGAGGACAGTTGACTCAAGCACAGTGGCGATACACAATGCGTTGGGGTGGAGTCACATACTCGCATATGAGGCCGGTGATACTTCCCATGCGCACCTGCACGCAGCGCTACGTTCGGTTCAGCAAGCTGTTGCACTGAACCCCGGCTCCGCAAGGACCCTGTTGCTCTGGGCCATGGCCGATCATTACAATGGAGAAAATGCCAGGGCTCTTCAACGGCTCGATGAGGCGGTGGCGCTCGCTCCTGCAGACGCCGAGTTGCAACGCAGGCACGCACTCCTTCTGGCCGTGGCTGGTCGGGTGGATGAGGCGATCAAAATTGCAGATGGTGCAGCGTTGCTTGATCCGCGAAATGCCGAAACACATACGTTGCTCGGGCTGCTCCACCTGTATGTTGCACATTTCACGGCAGATGGACAACAAAGCAGGAGAGATGAATGTGCAATTGCACTTCGGGCCTTTGAGAACGGCCTTCGACTTTCCAGTGACAAGAGCGAGTATGCAAGCCGGTACAATGCCGATGTTCTGGTTTATGTGCAACAGCATGATCGCGCAGCTGAAATATTGACCGATCGTATTGCCCGGGTTCGCGAGAGTTTCGTTGATTATTACAAACTTGGTCGCGTATTTCAATCAGCCGGGAAACCCGTGCAACAGTGGCAGGATCAATTGCGAAAGGCGCGTGTCCTTCTTCAGGCCCGGCTTCAGGAAAACCCCCGCGACGCGATTGCGCTTTCTCATCTTGCTCTTGTTCACACACGTCTTGGGGAATTCAAAGACGCAATAGCGGCCAGCACGAAGGCAATTGCCGATGCGGGCTCGGTCGCTCAGGTCTACTATAATGTCGCAAGGATGTACACCCTCCAGAAGGATAAAGCGCAAGCGCTTGCCATGCTCGCCGTTGCGATGGAAAGACGGTATGACCTTGTTTCTATTCTCGATATGGACTTCTTTAACCTTCAACAGGATCCGGACTTCCTGCAATCGATTGTGAAGTAACCATTTTGACCCTCCTGCTCAGCACCTCTACCTTCATTGACATTCAAATCGATAATAAATATATTTTGAGTCAATGCTAGGAATTTTCGATTACTTCCCGGCTTGGATGTGCATCGTACGATCATGATTCTCGGAAACCAGACCCCTTAATGGCAGACCTCGACGAGGCCCAGGAAAAAAGAAAGAAAGCGGGCGAATACCTCAAGATGGCCGACAAGCTGTTCAAGGCCAGCGATTTTGATGGTGCCACGCGAATGGTCATGCTTGCAATGGAGGCGGATTCCCGTAATCCTTACGCGATTGCGTACAAGGAGCGCATTGAAATGGCCATCCATAAACGCGATGGCGTTTCTGCCCCCCAGCATTCTGAGCCACCACCCCTGGCACAGTCCCCGCCGATAGCAGCAGCCCCGTCGGTTGTTCAACAGGCAGCCCCAACAGGAAGAATCCCGGCAGAGGACCTGCTCGGCAAACAACAGGAAGAGAAGAAGCGCCAGGAGGATGAGCGTCGACGTCTTGAGGAGATATCGCGCCAACAGGCCATCGCGGAAGCCAAGCGCAAAGCCGAAGATGATGAGCGCCGTCGCATTGAGGAAGAATCGCTGCGCCGCGCAGAAGAGGAGATCCAGCGCAAACTCGAGGAGGCCAACAAGAAACTCGAGGAGGAACGGCAGCGTCGCGAAGAGGAACAGCGCATCCGTGAAGCTGCCGAAATACGGCAGCGTAAACTGGATGAAGAAAGGATCGCGAAAGAGGCGGAGGAGCGTCGGCGTCTTGAAGAAGCCATTCGTCGTGAAACCCTTGAAGAAGCGGAACGCCAGCTCGAGGAACAGCGAAAACGGTTTGAATCGGACTCAAGGCTCCGGCTGGAAGAAGAACGACAACGCTTTGAGCGCGAAATGCAACAGCGGCTTGCTGAGGAACAGCAGCGCCTTGATGAGCGAAAGAAACAGGAAGCAGATGAGCTTGAAGAGCGACGGAGAATTGAAGAAGAGTCGCTGAAGCAAAAGGAGGAGGAGGCGCGGCAAAAATTGGAAGAAGAACGGCAGCGCCTCAGCTCGGAGAAGAAGCGGATTGAGGAGGATGTTCGTCGCTTCCTGGATGAAGAGCGCGCCAAGATGGCGGAAGTGAGAAAGCAGGAACAGGAGGAACTGGAAAAGAAACGCAGGGAAGAGGAACAGAACCGCCTGAATCTCGAAGCGGAACTCCGTCAAAAGATTGAGGAGGAACGGAATCGCCTCAAGACGGAGTTGCAGCAGCAATATGAGGAAGAACGGGCGCGCAGGGAGGAAGAGCTGCGTCTCAAGGCGGAACAGGAAATGCAACGCCGCCTCCAAGAAGAGAATGAGCGCGCGGAGCAACAACGCCTGGAAGAGGAAGAAGCCCGTCGTCGCCAACAGGAAGAATCTGAGGCGCGGCGACTCGAAGAAGAAGAAGAAACGCGTCGCCACGAGGAGGCGGTACGCGAGGCAATTGAAGAAGGAAAACGCATTGCCCAGACAAAGAAGATCCGCGCATACATTGATCAGGGGAAAGCCTTTATCGATCAGGGAAAGTTCGAAGAAGCCTTGAAGGAAGTGACAAAGGCATTTCTTCTGAACCCGTCGCACGAAGAGGCGCGCGCCTTTGAGCAATCCATCTATGATGCGCGTGCCGAACAGGAGCGCAAGCAGGAGGAGGTGCGGCGTCTTGCTGACGAGCAACGTCGTACCGTGGAAGAACTGCAGCGAAAACTTGAAGAACAATCACGCAGGGAGCGCGAAGAGGAGGAGCGCAAGTCGCTTCGTGAGGCGCGCATTACCGGTTCCTTACGAAAAGCAAAACAGTTGATGAAAGACGGCACGTACGACGAGGCCATTGCTGAAATCGAATCCGTGTACGGGATGGATCCTGGCAACACGGAGGCACAACACCTGGAAGTGGAAATCCTTAACGCCCAAAAGCGAAAAGCGGAGGCAAAAGCAGTTTCAGAACAACGGGCGACCGCCGGAGAAGCATTCCGCAAGGAAACAGAGTCCATGGAACGCGTGGCTTCGGAAGGGCGTGAACTGCTGAAACGTGAGTCTCTCCAAACCTACCGCAGTATGATGAAGCAAGTGTGGATTGATGGCCAGCCGAGCAGGGAAGAGCGCTCCATGCTCGAAGTGGTGCGTGTCTCTCTGGGTGTCAATGAGGATGAACATGCCCTTCTTGAGCGTGAAGTTCGGCTGGAAACGTACAAAGAGGCACTTCGTTCAGCCCTAAAATCGGGGATTATTACCAGCGATGATACCACGACATGTGAGAACTTGCGGAAGCTGTATGCCATTTCGAAAGAAGAGCATCTGACAATCGAAGCGGCTGTCAACAATGAATTGCGTCAGGCCGGAACGGAATAAATAGTCATTTCCGTCGTACCTGTGGTTTCCCCTTCCTGTAGTGTAGTATCCCTTTGATTCCATCGCGTTCATAAATCTTGCAGAGCCGGTCATCGGACCCCACGTGATACACGTAGGTGCGGAATGCCACCCGCCGTACCCGATAGTTCTCTTGCAATCTCCGGATCAGGTCATAGTCTTCGGAAAACGGAATCTGCCGGAATCCTCCAAGTGAAAGCACGGTCGACTGCGTTGCAACAAGAGTTCCGGCCGCGTGACAATGTGAAACGTGAATCTTCTTCCCCGGACGATCAATGTCAGGCACGAATCGCTGTGAACGCGGTCCAACCACTTTCATTCCTCCGAACACCGCGTCAACATTCCTGTGGGATCGAAGAAAACTCATGCGTTGGGCAAGGTGTCGCGGCGTGTATTCGTCGTCCGAGTCGAGGAATGTAACATACTCACCTTGTGCGCGTCGGAGTCCGGTGTTCCTCGCCAGCGCAAGGCCTTTGTTGTGCTGACGTATGTGGTCGATGCGCCGGTCTTTTTGTGCATAACGTTTAAGCAGGCGCTCCGACCCGTCGGTGCTGCCGTCATCCACGATGACCAACTCCCAGTTCTTGTACGTCTGGCGCAGGACGGAGTCTATTGCTCGAGGAAGCGTCCGCTTCCGGTTGAATGTACAGAGAATTATTGATATGAGAGGGGCTTCTGCGTTCATTATCGTACCCACATGAACACTGCAATACCGGCAAACGTTCAGATGGTCTGGCCGGTGAGATGTGTGATGACGAGCCTGGCGTCTGCGAGAGGGTCGGTGGCAAACGGCGCAGTGAACCGTTCGGTGATCTTTGTTGTCAAGCGCTCCGCTGCCTTGCGTACCGATTCTGGTGTTGAAGCATCTGTCTGCAGACTACGAAGCTGCGTCATAGCGTCAACGCCCCATTCAGGATGAGGGTGGGAGCCCAGCCAGAAACCGATTGCGGTACCGGCGGCGCGGCGCGCGCACACCCGCACCATTCCATCATTGCCGACTTGCTGTGCCTGTGCAGCAATGACAAATTCCTTCTCAATCTTTCTCATCGTCTCATCAAGATTCATTTCAGCCGTCCCTTTTCACCGCCTGGAATTTGTCGTCGTGCCAGTAGCGCGTCATTTCCATCCAGAAAAACAGCCCGCGCCATTTGCCGAGGTGTTTATAATGGCGCTCGATGGTTGAATCCTTGACCGTACGACCGTTACGATGCAACTCGTAGTACTTCGCCCGTACCCAGGAATCAAGCCCGAGATAGTCGTACCTGCCGATGAGCTTCATGATGTTGCCCGCGGCGTACGGACCGATGCCTTTGACGGTTCTCATCTGTGTGAATAATTCATCCGTGGAGAGTGGAGAGTTGCGCCAGTCTTCGAGATTCACTTTTCCTTCAGCAACCTTCCTGGCGAGTTCAATGATATATGGGGAACGGTATCCCGCCTTTATTTCTGCGCGCAAAAAGTTCTCACTCGATCCGGCTATTGCCTCAGGTGTCGGAAAGGCAAGTGCATCACCCGACCGTTTGCCGAACGCCTGCACCAGATTCGTCACCATCAGTGTCGTGAGTGCCCAGGTACAGTTGGTCGTGCAGATCATCTTCATCGTATCTTCAAACACCGTGGGCGAACAGAGCATCCGCCCAGACCCGCTTGCGGCAATCCAGCGGAATTCCGGATATCGCCTCGCTTGCGCGTGGAAGTCGGAGAAGTCTTCATCGAGACGCAGACACGTTGCAAGCTGGCGGCGGACTTCATTCTTTTGCGCAACACGCAATGAGCGATCACTCTGCATCGTTACACGGATGCCCTTACCGTTCTCGCGCATAGTTGCATGTACAACCGTACCGTCGGCGAGGAGCAGTGTACGTGAAAGTTCGTCGCTGTCGGGAGTGATCGAGAATGGTGGAAGAGCATACCAGCCGTGACTGCGCGCCGTTCGCCGGAAATTGAAGTGTGGCGGTACGGTGATGTCGATGCTGGTCGTACTCACGTCGTTGGTTTCGTGGACATTACCACCATCAGCTTGATCTGTTCGATGAGAGCGTCCGGCGAAATACGTTCGTACCCGAGCGAACGAACCAGGTCCTCACCGTTGATCCGATCCCCTTTTGCCCACAGACCAAGCAGGAGTTTGCCTGCCTCAGGATTCTCAAACCAGTTTACCCCGTAATCTTTCGAGAGCTTTGCATTGAATTGTGCCTCAAGGAACCACGCCCTCATATACGTTGCCGAATAATACAGCGCATCCAGGTCGGTGAGGTATCTCTTCCGGTCGGAGGGAATTTCCTGATATCCGGTCGCTTTGCTGAGCATCGTCGCGTAGATCCCGGCGGGGTCGCTTGCGCCCGAGTGCAGTTCCCATTCATACAGAAACTTCGCTGCGTACCGGCGTATCATGTACAGGCGTTGGAATGCCCGCATACGCAGGAAGTCCTTCAACACCGGTGTCGGCATGGTGCTGTTCAGGCGCAGCCAGGCCTGGTTGGCGAGGATGTACTCGGAAAGAAACGCGTATGTCTCGGTGACCGTGTACTCGCCAAGATACTTGAACTCGAATGCATGCTCGGCTGTGTGTGCGTAGTGCATCCCGTGGCCGACTTCATGGAACAGTGCAGAATAGTCGTCGAACCCGCCGATGGGCTTGATGCTCAGCCGCACGTCCGTCGGAACAACGATGGAAAAACAGACTGCACGCGGGTTCTTGCTCTCCCGCTTCTCAGCATCGATTCTCAGGTTCGCCAGCGTATCGACATCAATCCCGAGCGCCTTGTATGTTTTCTTGAAAACCTCCATCATGGAGGCTTCGGGAAAGTATTTGTCGAACCGTTTACTCCTGAATAACATCCCCGTATCGTATCTGTAGAACTTTTCAGGCGATACTTTGAGCTCAGCGGCGACGATCTCGCGCAGCAGCGTGGTGTACAGTTCCTCTGTCTCCACCAGGACACGCTCGGCAATGACTTTGAATTCCGTGAGCGAGAACCGCTTCAACTCCTCTGCCATGGCATTGTACGATGCGAAGCCGAGTTCCTTTGCCAGTGACTGGTTCTTCGCCTCCACTTCCTTTTGCACGACGACGAGCGAATCCAGCACGCCATCAACCGACTGGTAGAGCATGGCCCGGCGGGCCTGATCCGGTTCATTGGCAATCATCACGCCGACCTGACGATAGGCGACAGGCTTGCCATCGACCGTGACCGTGGCAGCGGCTTCAATGTTGTTGATCCTGTCGGTGAGAGAGGCGACCTCCATGGCGATGTATTCATTGAGAAGATAGCGCCGGAAGTACCAGAGGCGTTGTTTCTGTACAGCGCTGGTCTCTGCAGTCTCGGCCTGCTGCAGGAGCGCGATATTCTCCCGCGTAAAGAGACCCGCGTTTGCTTTGTACAACGAGTCCTGGTTGGACGGGTCGCCCATCACCCAGTTGTTGTAGCCCATGATGTATTGCGTGAGGATCAGGCGCTCGGCCTGTGACCGCAAAGCGTCCACCCGTTCACGGTCATAGGGCTTTTCCGGTTTGCAGGATGACCAGAGGATGATGCC
>CAZIHJ010000019.1:0-5483 GCA_964538485.1 uncultured Chitinophagales bacterium
CCGCGCCGGAGCGTCAGTCTTGCGGATGAACTCATCAGCGTCGTCAAGGTCATTAGTCTCGGGATGCTCATTGTCATGAGTGCGGCGTTTTTCTATCGTGAGTTCTCGTATTCACGCGTGGTGTTCGGGCTGTTGTGGGGAACGTCCATTGCACTGATCTTCACGGGTCGGGCAATCGTTCATGGAATCGAACGGAGTCTGTACCGTCGAGGCCTCAATCTTCAATACGCCATTATTATTGGCAACGATGGCCTCGCAAACGAAGTGTTCTCCCGGCTCAATGGCCATCCTTCATTCGGTATTAATATTCTTGGTTACTTCGCTGATGGGCCCGCAGAAGCCGGTCTTGAACTCTCTTCTTCCACATATCTCGGCAAGGTCACGGAAGCGCCGGTCTTCATCCGTACACACCGCATTGAGCTTGTATTTCTCGCTCTGCGTTCAAAGGATCACGGCCAACTCTTCGATCTGATTGGAGAATGCGAAGGAATTAATGTGGAGTTCATGATGGTACCGGACGTGTTGGAAGTCCTGACGAGCAACGTGCAGGTGAAGGACCTCGAGGGTATTCCCTTTCTAAAAATCAAAGGCATCCCGCTGACCTTCTGGGGCCGAATAACAAAGCGGACGTTTGATATTGTCGTTGCCGGAACGATCATTGTTCTGTTCAGTCCTGCCTTGTTGCTGATCGTAGTTCTTATCAAACTCGACTCACGCGGTCCGGTATTTTTCAAGCAGGAACGCGTGGGAATCGACGGTAAGCGCTTCACGATGTATAAATTCCGATCGATGCGTGTTGGATCCGAGGAACTCGACGCCGAAGCAGGACTCGGCATCCGCAACGATCCCAGGCGAACGCGCATCGGAACCTTCATTAGAAAACTGAGTCTCGATGAACTGCCGCAGTTGTTCAACGTACTCAAGGGAGAAATGAGTCTGGTAGGCCCACGACCCGAACGTGCACACTATGTCAGGGAATTTCAGGATTCCATCCCCAAGTATCTCGATAGACACCGCGTCAAGACCGGCTTGACAGGGTGGGCACAGGTGAACGGCCTCCGCGGAGACACATCACTGGAAGAACGGATCAAGTACGACCTGTATTACATCGAAAACTGGTCTGTTGCGTTCGACCTGAAAATTCTGATGAGAACGGTACGGGCTGCGCTGAGCGTCAAGGAGGTGGACTGATGATTCCGCTGCTGGTGTTCTATGTTCACGTTGTCGGTATCGTTGCAGTGTATACAAAACGCTGGCAGGAGGAAGGTGTGGGAGAAGGTCTGTTGAGCGTGTTTTTTATGGGATTGATTTTCTTCGTGGGATGGTCGATCAGTTCGTTCGTTATGAAACTCTTCATGGCCCAGGAGGGGCTCGGTCCGTTGTTCAATCGCGACGCTGCGTCATTGCTGCTGCTCACGATCGCGGAGTCAGTATTCTATTTCTTTTATTTTAGGGAAAAGCCGGCAGAAAAAGGAATCAGGGCAGGGGGACAGACTACCGAAGGCGGAAATTGAATGTGATGACGCAGACCTGGTCACGCTGAGGAGAGGACTTCTTCAAGGGTTCAAACCGCCACAACCGCGCTTCTTTCATTGCCGCATCTTCAAGTTTCGTATTCCCTTTTTGCACGGGCTTTAATCCCTTCACCGATCCATCGGGTAATACCTTCGCCTCAATCTTGATTTGCGCTTCGACGTTGACTCCGTCCGGGTACTCCGGCAGTGCTCCGCTCAACTTCCTTCGTGTCCCACCATCACCCCACACCATGGAGACAGAGACTGAATTCCCGACATCATTCCCTGCAACTCCGGAAGCGAGAGGATCTGCAATGTCACCGCCATGCTCACCGGAACCGGGTGTTGTGAAATTCTCTTTGCGGCCAGTACCAAGTCCGGTATTGCGGTCCTTCTGTCCTTTGGAATTCTCCGCGAGACGGGGAGCGTTTCTCACGGGTGGGTCGTCCGCATCCAGTTTACGCGCCGACGGAACCGTGAGAACTTCATCAGGACCGGAAAACGTTCGTTCGGGAAGGTCCATTGCCTTCTTGCCTGACTGCACGGTCCTCACGGTACTCCCTTCGGAACCGGCAGTACCCTGTCGCGGAGGTGTTACGGTTGGCTTCGTGGAGATCGAACCCCAGCTCACCTCTATGTACTCAGGTTCACTGCTTGTGGTTTGAACCTGCCAGAGGAATAGGATAAGCGCAAGCAAGGCGTGCAGGGCAAGGGAGCCAATCCAGCCCCGTATGTTGTCCCGGCTGAACTTCACCGCTACTGCACACCGAGAGGTTGTGTGGCAATCATGAACCGTTGCGCGCCAACGGTCTTGGCAATATCGATCACCCGGACTGTATTCTGCAATGTGACGTTCTTGTCCGCGTTGATTACCACCAGCATTTGAGAGTTCCCACCGAGAGCTGCGGAGAGTTTTTGGCCGAGGGTTTCAATGGTCACTTGCCTGGCATTGACATACAACTTCCCCTTCTCCGTAACGCTAATGGTGACGTTCTTATCGTTCGGCGTCTCGCCGGTCTCGGCGCGAGGTAACTGCACTTTGATTCCCGGCGAAACCACAAATGAGGAGGAAAGGAGGAAGAAGATCAGCAGCAACATCACAATATCTGTCAGTGATGAGACGCTGAAGTTCGTGAGGAGCTGATTCTCTGATTTGAACTTCATGCCATCACCTATCCCTTCTTCCGGAAGAACTGATCATCTTCAAATGCGAGAGCAGGGGATGCAACGGAATCTGTTGGGACGTTGAGAGGTATTCTTGACGGTTGCCCCTGTTCACGCAGATCGAGAAACTCCGATGTGGTCACTTCCATTTCATGGACAAAACGCGCGACTCTCGTCACGAAAAAATTGTAAAACACATACGCGATAATGCCAACGATCAAACCAAAAACCGTCGTAATGAGGGCTTCCCATATACCGCCCGCGAGATCGCCGGGGCTTGCCATCCCGCCAAGTCCTTCGATAGTCTGGAACGCGGCAACCATACCGGTCACTGTGCCGAGAAATCCCAGCATCGGTGCAATACCCGAAATACTCGCCAGCAAAGACAGGCGCTTTTCGAGATGATAGACTTCTTGTTTGCCCGCATCTTCCACTGCTTCCCGCACCCTCTGATCGCCCTGGTCGTGTTTAAGAATTCCCTTGCGGATAATATTGGCAATCGGTGCATCTTTTTGGGAACAGAACGTCAGTACAGCACCGATATCTCCGCGTTGGAAAATGTTGCGCACCTTCATGTTGAACTGCCCCACATCAAGCTGGGCCTTGCGCAAGGCAAAGTACTTCTCGATGACAATATATACTGTAACAACCGAACACAAGAGAATGGGATACATGATCACCCCACCCTTGAAGAACATCTCCAGCAAATTCATATCACCCTCTGCTATTGTGAACTCATTCGTGCTACCCAGATTCCATTCTCAAGCATTTCCTGCAACTGCGATGCCGCTTCATCGGCTTCCTTCTGACTGGCATAGCGACCTACTCGCACGCGATACCATGTTTCTCCTGCAACAGTTGCCTCTGATACGAAGGCGTTCAAACCGCCGGCATTCAATCGGGCCACCTCTTCATTTGCCTTGCTCATGGTCACCCAGGAAGACACTTGTACCGTAAAATTTCCGGTTCCCGATGAAGCCGGAAGACTCGGTTTCACCACAGCCGGCTTGGATGATTGGGTGCCCGGTGTTGTGGTTGGTGTTGGCGTTGGAGTCGTAGTTTCGGGCGTTGTCGCCGGTGCCTGTGTTGCAGGCGGCGGAACATACTCCGGCTCCGGTAATGTGGACTCAGCGACTTTGGGTGTTTTCGATCCCCAGAGATGAATCACGCCGAAGTAGTTCAACGCGAACGTAATGCCACCCAACAACAAAATAGCGATCAGAATCTGAACAATTGGTGAGGGGCCTCCGCCTCGCTCGGTGCTCTCGCGCAGTCGCGGTCCCGCCGCATCGGAAAACTGGGATTCCGGTGATTGTGTTTCCTCCATCCCTTCTTCTTTCAGGTTCAGCTTGGGCATGGTTTTCTTCTCCTTTGGTTGTACGGATCCTTTGGAAAGGGAAAGTGTGCGTTCATACTCCTCGATGGTGATGTCACGATGCGAATCAAGCACTGACTCCTTGCTTGTTTGCTCGATAATGTTGCTGTGGGATATTTCCTTGCCCTTGTACTCCTCATCGCCAAATACAGCCGTCAGCTCATACCGACCAACAACAAGATACTTCAGGTCGTGATACCGCTCGTTGACCCGCTCTGCAAGTTCTTTTTCGACATCGAAGAAGGGCATCTTGCGGGAACGCTTTACGCCAACGACACGCGTGCCGAATGTGCCAAAGTTTGGCACCTCCACCCGCTGACCCTTCTGGAGGGCCGTCAGCAGGTACATGTAGAATAAATGTGAAACGGATTCAATGCTCGCCTCATCTGCCACTCCCCGGTCGACACACTTCTTCAGAAGCTCGTCGCGATTCATGCGGTCTTATTGCTCCACTCGATTAGCTCTCGTGATGGGGTAAATGCAAGGTAGTCTTTGGGCGGTATGATGAATACTTCCTTGGTCTCTGTGTTGATCCCTTTTCTTCCCGGTCGGTGCTCGACGAGGAACTCCCCGATATCATCCAACATCAGCTCGCCTCCGACGAGAACCTCTTCGCTCCAGACCTCGACAAAAGCGGCGATGATCTCGCGTACAGTTTGCTTTGAGATCCCTGCACGCTCCGAAATGCTATTGATGAGTTCTTCCTGGCTCATAATGTTCCTACCAGATATAGGTCAATGCCACCGAAGCCATCCGTGGCGTTGTTTGATACCCCTGCCACCAACGGTGTGGTGTATTAAACACGTTGTTCATGGTCCCGCTGACTCCAAATCCGTCCCCCATCAGATACTCCGCCGTAAGGTCAAACAATATGAACCCCTTGAGCGAGGAAGTGTTACCCACGTCGGCATACTGCTGACCGACGAGTTGCGCCTTTGTCCCAAGCAGCAGCCCAAAGGGGAAGCGGTGTTGGTACAGGGCGCTCAGCAGTGCAGACGGAAAATACGGAATTCTCTTTTCTGACACGGAATTCTTGTTGCTGCGAAGTTCGAATGAACCTGCAAGATGATCCCGGTCAGTCAGATCAGCATACATGTCAGCTTCAAATGAAACCGTCCTTGTTATACCTGTATACTCGGCCGTCCACATTCCTCGCGAAGCCGCATCAACAAACATGAGTTGATTCCGAACGATTCTGTGGTTCAGGGATATCCTGGTTTTGATCTTTCGTGAAATTTCGGCCTCAACACCGGCAGAGAGGTTATGAAACACTTCCTGATGACGAAGTCGAACGTCATTCCAGACATAAGGATTGGCGTCAACAATCTGTGCGAACGTGTTTCGCTGCACCGTTGGCTCATACCGTGCAAAAACGGTCATCCAATTATTGGTGTACCAGGAGATACCGAGTTTTGGATACAAGCGAACAA
>CAZIHJ010000019.1:5583-32407 GCA_964538485.1 uncultured Chitinophagales bacterium
GAGACGTCGGCAAGAAATCCATTGACTGTTCTTTCCCGTGACGGGACATCGGATCCGTACAGACTATACCCATTTCCGCGAAATCCGACTGATCCCTGAATGCGGGCGTTTGCAAACATACCCGATGCCTCGGAAAGATATGATCCAACCGCAAGCGAGCTGTGCGCTTTTCTGAAATCAGTATTGCCATGATATCCTTTGCTCGATGTGTAACCGGATTTCAAAAGAAAATCGAGGTTCTCAAAGTTCTTTCCGAACCAACCATCAAGAACGGGGGTTTGATAGAGACCGTATCCCAACTTGACCTTGCCGTTGACTCCCGCCGGGACACCTTCAAAGCCTGCGTGGTCTTTGATACCAGCACCGAGTTCAAGCGCGGCTGGTTCTCGCTGTCCAGGGCTGGGCTTCATCGACAACGCGTCAAAACGATTCTGCTCATCAATCGAGGTTTTTGAGAACTGTGGGAGATCAATTCTCTCATCACCCGTTATCTGGAACTCCGGCAGGTCAATTTCTGGGAGCTTTTGATCACTTGACGCCAGAGAATCCACGGGCACTGTCCCGACTCGCTTCGGTGGGGCGGGCTTCTGCTGGGCTCCAGCGGAAACTGCCAGCATCACAAAACAAGCGACCATTACCTGTACCATCATCACTGCATTCCTTTCATCTTGCGGCCGGCTTCCCTGCCGAGTTCGTCATCGCCATGGGATCGAAGAACAGTCTGGTATGCCTCACGCGCCTTACCCTTGTCGGCTATCTGCTCGTAACACTCCCCCATTTTTAAGTATGAGCGTGCAATCCAATCTTTGGCAGAGGGGTAGACATACTTCACGCGCAGCAAGGCAGTCACCGCCTCTTTGTTGAGACGTTGTAACGCAAGCGTTTCACCGATCCGGAATTGTGCTTCTGCGCCTACATCATCAGTCCGCCGCGATGCAACATCCGAGAATAGCTTCATCGCGTTCGGGAATTCTCCCGTTGCTTGTTGTATCATCCCCAACCCGATGATACTCTTATCCCCGTAGAGTTTCCCTTTGTGTTTCGCGGCCACGGCATTGAATTGTTCCCGTGCCCGAAGAAAATCTCCTGCAAGTTTTAACACCTGAGCTTTTTCATACGATGCCCGTACTGCCGTCTCACTCGTGGGATAATTCTTCTCCAAACGATCAAACGTACTCACCGCATCGCTGTATCGCTTTTGTCCGGAGTATAATAATCCGAGTTCCAGCATTGCAGAAACAGCTATGGAATTCCCGCCATGTGAGGTCGTTACACTCGAAAATGCCTCCGACGCTTCTGCCGGCTTGTCCATAGCCAGATAGCTCTTCCCCATCCAATACAATGCATCCGCAACCAGAGGGCTGTTTGGATATTTCGCAATGAACGATCGATATTCCCGGGCCGCTTTGTCAAACTGTTTCCCGCTGAAATGCAGGTCACCTTTCTTGAAATCCAACTTGTCGGCCATCGCGTGGGACGGGTTGGTAGTGACGAAGGTTTCTATCGCCTTGGCTGCTTCATCCTCACGGCCAAGGAGGACATAACAATACTGTATACCATTGATTGCATCGGACACGTAAGTGCTCGAAGGATAGCGAGTTGTCACCTCGCGATACGCAGCGATTGCAGAGGTATACTCTTTGAGATTATACAATGCATCACCGATGCTATAATGAGCTTTTGGAAGCAGGTCGCTCCTGGGATATCCGCTGATGAGTTTCCTGAACTCGGCCACAGCCCGTGTGAAATCTTTTGACTGGAAGTAGACCCAACCTAGGCCGTATTGAGCATCATCCGTGAAGTCTGATTGAGGGAATTTCATTATCAACGAAGAAAACGCTTCGAGCGCCTTCTCGGAGGAGCCACCTTTCATGTTCGCCTGCGCGAGCTGGTAGTGTGCATAGTCAATCCCTTTCTCCTTTTCAAAAAGGCGGATTGTGGAACGATATACGCCGGCAGCTTTTGCATACTCCTTCATCGAGTAATAGGAATCACCGAGCCGGAGCGAGGCATCGAACCCATATCGGCTATTGCCATGCTTCAGAGTAATCTGCTCGAAAACGCGGACGGCGGCCGAAAACTCTTCTGCCTTGTAATGCGACCACCCCAAGCCATACAAAGCATCAACGTATTTGCTGCTCTTGGGATATTTGGTGATCACTTCATCATAATGTGTCTTGGCCAGGGTGAATTGTTCATCGTTAAACGATGCTTCGGCCAGCCAGAAGTGTGCTTCATCGGTCCGTGCATGCGTGGGATATGTTTTGAGAAACCGCGCAAATACTGAAACCGCCTCCTTATACTCCTTCAGCTTTGTAAGTGTCCATGCCTCCTGAAACAATGCGTCAGCAGCAACATCATTCGGAACTTTCGTTGAAGTAGCCGCCCGGAAGGCTTTCCTTGCCTCGGCAAAATTATTCTCGGCAAGGTGTGTCTCGCCAAGCATTCTGTAGGTCTCAGCAAGGACATCACTCTTTGGGTACCCGGCAATGATTCTCTCAAAATCCGTTTTTGCTTTTCCATACTGCTTTGCATCATAGCGCAGCACACCCAGTTCGTACAGTGCATTATCGGAGAATGACCCGTTCTGTTGACGCGAAGGAACTTCAGCAAACACTCGCGCCGCATCGGCATGCTGTCCGCCGATCTTGAGAGCGATCCCCTTTCTGAAGAGAGCAGTATGCGCGATCTCATCGTTGCCTTCACCAAGCTCACCAAAAATTGCTGCTGCCTTCAAGGGGTTATTCTCTTTCAAATACGCCCAAGCAAGGGAATAGCGCACTTCGCGCGTCAATCGATGACCCGGATGATCCTGTGAAAATGCCTCGTAGCGTGATATTGCGCTTGCGTACTCACCAAGGTGATAGTATGACTCGCCGATGAGAAAATCGGCCTCACCAAGTTCATCTGCCTCTGTTATTTTTGATTTCGAAGAAGTGAGCACCTCGATGGCCTCGCGATACTCCTTCTGATGATACGAGCACTCGCCTATTCGCACTCGAGCGGAAGCTGTGAGCTTACTGTGAGGAAATCGCACCAATAGCTCTTCGAATTTTCCCTTTGACGTCGCATAATCCTTCGCCTTCTGCAACGCCCAGCCGGCTGAATACAAAGCGTAGTCGGCGAGTGGACTCTTCGGATAGCTCTCATAACAGATCTGATAGAAAGTGACCGCATTGGCAAAATCGTCGAGCTTGTAGTACGACTCTCCTATCCAGTATGCAGATTCCCCGGCAAGATCACCGGAAGGATAGCCGTCCAGCACCTGTTTGAAGCGCTTCACTGCGTCACTGAATCTGTTTTGATTGAAGCTGAGTTCCCCCAGACGGAACAATGCATCATCACGAAGAGAGCTGTGGGGGAATTCACGAATGAAGGATTCGTATCGCAGCACTGCTTCTGCTTGTTTATTCAGACTAAAGAGGCACTCCGCAGATAAATAGTATGCGTCGGCCTGTTTCGCACTCGAAGGGTACTTGTGAAGGAATTTCGTCAGTTCCTCCAGTGCAAGCTGATACTGACCATCCTTGTGCAGGCCGAAACAGAAGGAATAATCCTGTTCTTCCGTGAGGGGTTGATTCTGCTGGGATCGCGAAACGGAGAAAACAATGAGCAGAGCAAGAAACGTATTAAGGCACTTTCCCACCATAGAAGTCGCCTACTACATTTGCTTTAAGTAAAGTTTTAGGTGCTTTTTATAATGGCATAATTTACGTGATGACACGATTGAAGTCAAGCAATATTTTGAAATTCACTCGAAATCAACAGGTCCGAAGTTTGTTACTTCCATAACAGCTTCCATGCTCAATCCCACTGAGACAAAAAAAGGTCGGACCGGCTAAAGTCCAACCTCTTTTGTCACTCAACACACTAATTTTCACAAGCTACTTACCTGTCCGGGATTCGAATTGAGTCCTTTTTTAATCCAAGCGAATCAGAAGAATCCCGTGCAACATGCATAGAAACCATAGAATCGTCAAGGGATCTGGATACGGCTCCTGATGATTGCCGGCCCCCGACAGCTGTAACTGGCAGCTCAAACTCTCGCACTCTGCCTCTTGGACCTGACTGAACGGGAGGGGTTTGCGCCACCCGTTGTTCTAAAACTGGCTTGTCAAATCCATCAGTGGCCCCTGCGTTTGTAGTAGGCCCGACTATTGGTGGTTGAGTCGCGGCTGGTTGTGGCTGCTCATTTCCGATCTGTGCCTCTGGCGGAGTCCTGTTGTCCTCCAATTCGGTTGAATGCTGAAGCGGAGAGGGAGCGAAAAAAAGATTGTATCCGAAAACACCCAGACCGGCGAGAAGAAAAATGGACAACGCATACGCTGGTAGCGGACGGGCAAAGAACTCCCAAAATGCGTTCTTACTACGCGATTTTAGAATACGCTGTCGAAGCTGCGACTCAAAGTACCAGGGTGCATCCTGCTTGGGAAGATTCTGCAACTCCTTCCGCACACGGTGGTTCTTCTCGTCGCCGTCGTTAACATCATGTGTTGTAGGCATTATCAATCATTCCATATGTCTTTGAGCATCTCCTGTAATTGGGCGCGACCTCGGTTTATTCTCGATTTCACCGTGCCGATGTTCATCTTGGTAATATCTGCAATCTCTTCATACGAAAGTTCTTGAACATCCCTGAGAACAATCACCTCCCGGTACTTTGCCGGCAAGGTGTCGAGTGCTTGTTGAATTCTCTCTTCCTTCATTGACGACTCAACGCGCTGATCTGTCCGTGAATGTTCATCGGGGATATCGAACAGCACATCCTTGTCTTCATCATCCTTCCCACCCCAGAACAACATTCCACGCAGTTTGCGGCGGCGCAACTGGGTCTTGGCAAGGTTCGTTGCGATGGTATAAATCCATGTCGAGAATTTCGCTACAGGTTTATACGAGTGTTTCTTGCGATAGACCCTCACGAACGTCTCTTGCACCACATCATTCGATTCGTCCCGGTCGCCAACGAATCTGAACACAAAATTAGTCAGGGGATCTTTGAACCTGCCAACTATGAGGTTAAACGCCGCTTCGTTGTTCCTCTGGAATTCGGCAATCAGCTCCTCATCAGTGAGCTTCGATAGGGGGATTCCCCCGTCATGTGACGTTGGTTGAACTTCTGGTGAGCCGGATTGTTCCCCCACCATCTACCCCGTCTTCCTAACATGGGAGGCGTTGAGGCTCCTGTCAAACAATTGAACAAGAGCACTAAGCATGACCGTTTTATGGTCAATTCCGGTCGATTTTAGCTGTTCATCAGCGGACGCAAAGATACAAAACGCATCCTCAATATCGCGGATGGGAAACAGTTCGAGGGCAGCAAGATACTCCTTCAGGTAGAAAGGATGCACTCCAGCTTCGGATGCCTGGGTATTCTGTGCGACCCCCCGACGACGCATATCATGGAGCTTCCACAGGGCGACAAAATACCGTGTGAGCATCGAGAGAATCATCGTGCCATTCTCGCCAGCATCGAGCATGCGCTCCAATATCAAGGAGGAGCGCAACACATCCTTGGCGCCCACAGCTTTTTGGAGTTCAAAAATATTGTATTCCTTTGAGACCCCCACCACCTCGGCAACATCGTGAATACTGATGGCGCCTTTTTCTCCAACATAGATGAAGAGCTTCTGTATTTCGCTCTCCACCTCGCGAAGGGAATTCCCTACATAAGATGCCAGCAATCTTGCCGCTTCAGGGTCGAACTTGCGGCCCGCTTTTTGGGCGCGTTCAACAATCCATCCGGGGATGTTGTTATCGTTCAAGGGCTTGAACTCAACCGCGATCCCCAAACGCTTGGCCGAGCTGTATGGCTTCTTGCGAAAGTCGGGCTTGCTCGAGATCAGTACAAGACATGTGGTGGCGGACGGTTGTTCAATATACGAAGCGAGAAGCTCCCTGTTCTGCAATTTATCCATCTCACGCAGAACAACCACACGCCGCTCTGCCATCATGGGGAATGAGGTGGCATGGGCCACGATGGTACGTGCATCCCCCTCATTCCCATAGACAACATCCAGATTGAATCCTCGCTCGTCTTCACGCAGGGCAGCGTTGATAATCAACTCCTCCGCCTCCGAGACAAGATAGTCCTCCTCGCCATACAACAAATAGACCGGCGCAAACTCCTTCCTCTTGAGCGCAGACCGGAGGTCCTCATATGTCAGCGTATCCTTTGCCAATTCAATCGCCTTCCGATGAAAACCGGTTGTTACTTACCTGTCTCCGTCCGGATTGTCACCTTCTTCATAAATACATCTTCCTTCGGCCGCCCGTCTGATGCCCCCATACCGGGAATAATCTCCACCGCTCCGATCTTATCAACAACTTCAATCCCTTTCACAACCTTGCCGAAGATCGTGTAGTTCTTTGGAAGTCCCATATTATCCTTGAGCATGACAAAGAACTGGCTGGTGTTGGTGTTTGGCCCGCGGTTGGCCATGGCAATGACGCCTTTTTTGTAACCCTCCTTGAATGACATGGTGTTCGGGTTAAGCTCGTCTTCAAATTCCTTTCCATAGATGCTCTTGCCGCCTGTACCCCACTCTTTCATTTTGGTTGTATCTTTTGTCTTGTCATCCCCCGCCTGGATCACGAAGTTCTTTGAGACACGATGAAAACGAATACCATCAAAGTACTTCTTCTCCGCCAACTTCACGAAGTTTTCCACTGTCTTGGGCGCATCCGCTCTGTAGAGCTCAAACTCAAACGTTCCCAGTGACGTTTCGATAACGGCGAACTCTTTCTTGTTTTCCATTTTGTTCTTCTTCTCATCGGTGGGTTTATCTTTGGGTTGTCCGTGTGCGCTGAAAACAACAGCCAGCGCCAGGAGGGTAAGCAAAAAACCGTTCGACAAAGATGTTCTCATGTTTACTCCATAATGTGTAAATGATTAGAGATAGAATGTAAATCCAAGCTTTGCTCCCACACTGAAAAAATGCAGTGTAGGGACTATTGTAGTTCTTGACGTTCGAGGTATGCCGCCATCGCTGGCGGTGAGATTTCCCATGAAATCCCATCGGATATCTCCCCCAAGATATGCAAAGAACGCCTCACCAATTGCTGTGTTTGCTTCAATCTCGATTTTTGTGCCAAGACCACTGGCCGTATAGTCGTTTTGCAATGTCAGGTACTTTGCTGATAGAACCCCAAAATGATACCCCACACCCAAACCGACTTTTACGTTGTGGGATTTTTCTCCTGTAAGCACATATTGCGCAGTAATGGTAGGGAGATGAGCGGTAAGAGTAAACTCCCCGCCGCCAAATCCTCCGGAGACATTATATGTACCGAGCATATGCGCATACTCCAACTTCAGCACCCACGCGGCGGAGAGTGGAAGTCCAACCGCACCGAAAAACTCAACCACACTCTTGAACTCCGCAACACGCGCTGAAGAAGCTGCATTGATGAACTCCACAACATCGGGGGCGCTTGTATAACTGACGCCCATGCCTCCTGAAATACTGATTCGTTCAGAAGAGTTCACTGAGACTGAATCAAAATGTTTCACGTCATCGCCACTCAAGGCAACTCCGGGAGTACAGAACACCAATGGGAGAATTAAGAACACTGGACTCTTCATGGACTGGTTTGTTCCCGCGCCACCGCAATGCCAATATTGTCATGAATAAAGAAGTATAACCCGATCACTGTCACGCCGATGAGTCCGATAGCATGGGTGGCTGTCGCATAACCCAATGCAACAGCCGGCTGTACATCGAACAGACGTGTGAGTGCCTGGGATGTAAAAAAATGATATGTGCCTGTGCCTCCCGGAGTGGGAATTGCTATCCCAATACTCGATATGGTCAATACTACCAGCGCCGCATTCCATCCAAGGTCGGACTGAAGGTGGAATGCGAAGAACGCGACGTAGGTCATGCACAGATACAACCCCCAGACCGTTGCGCTTAGTGCAGCGATGATAGCAAAGTCTCCGGGCTTCTTGATAAAGAGAAAACCGTCAAGAAACGAGTGCACCAGATTATCAACGCGAGTGGTAATCCTCGTCGGCAGAACCAATCGCAGAATGCCTAGCATGACGTCGGTCCAATCACGACGAAACATCAGCGTAATCAATAACGCACAAAGTCCCAAAGCAACAATGGCAAGCGTCTTACCTCCTTGTTCCAACCACGGGAAGGCACCATAGAGTTTCCCCTGATAGACAAACGGCAAAAGAGCCACCAGTATCAGAAACGTGAGAATGTCGATGAGTCGCTCGACCACGATAGTGCCAAACGCTGCACTCTTGGGAATGGATTCAAGTTTGCCAATGGTGTATGGGCGAACAATCTCGCCCGCACGAGGGAGAATGCTGTTCATCATATACCCTACCATCACCCCCGCAAACAGGTTACGCAGTCCGACATTCGGTTTGATGGGATTCAGGAGGTATCGCCAACGAAGCGCGCGCAGAAGATGGCTTAACAACAAACAGGCAAACATCAGCAGGAGCCAGAGATAGTTCGCATTGCTCATTGACTCATACAAATCGGAGAGACTTGTGTTGCGGAATGCGAGGACAAGAAAAAGCGCTGAAAGGACAATTCCGAACGACAGCTTGGCGTATTCTCTGGACCGGCTGGTCATCAACAACACGGTGCCTGACGATGGGAGAATGGCTTAACGTAGGTCAACAACTTCGACACCTTCAGGTATTTGATAGGTGAAACTCGAATCCTTCAATCCGATGTTGACCTTGATCTCGTTCACAACATATTCCGTGGTCTTCCCGTTCTGGTCCACGAGTTCCACCTTCCTGATAAGCCACTCTTTGGGATCAATCCACAGCTTCATGGATATAATAAATGAACCTTGATTCTTGGGAATAAGTTTGATGGTGTTGACTTCGACCCGTCCGAGTTTTTCCCTGCCTGACAACGTTGCGGAAAAGTCCCCCGGTGCCCCGGTAAGCACTCGCTCCGGTGTCAGCGATTGTTCATCAACGTCAAAATGGTCAATTAATACCTGATTGGTCAGCGGGGAGAACGACCACACGGTTTCACCATTGGTGATAATGGTTTGTTCATCAAGCTCCACACGGTACTTGTTCTTCTTCTTCAAATACAGTGTGCCGGTGATGTTCTGTTCGAGCTTTGCCATCGCAAACTTAACGTGTTGCGAAAAATGAACCCTGGCATCCTGTACAGATGCATATGTGTCGTGGACTCGATCCAGTAGTTCCTCCGCAGTTTGCGCAGATCCAACGCTCGCACACAATATCAGAACTGTCACCATCATCACTTGTCGGACCACCTTCGCTCCTTCTAACTATTCAGAATGGCGTCGAGCTCTGCCTCGGACTCAACCAGAACTTCTCGCGCTTTACTGCCATCGAACGGACCAACAATGCCCACTGCTTCAAGTTCATCTACCAACCGCGCCGCTCGCGAGTAACCCACCTTGAGACGACGCTGCAAGAGCGAGACTGAACCTTGCTGATGGCGTACAATCAAACGGGCGGCTTCATCGAACAACTCATCGCGGTCCCCTCCTCCGGCACTCTCAGCACTCCTTTTCTTCTCGATAATCGATGGCAACGTGAATGATTGAGAGAAGCCCTTCTGTTTGCCAATATGTTCCATCAGGGAATCCACTTCATCGGGCGAGATAAATGCATTCTGCAGGCGGACCGGTTTCGGGCTGCCACTGGCAAGATACAACATGTCACCATTCCCGAGAAGTTGTTCGGCACCATTCATATCAAGAATCGTTCGTGAGTCGGTTTTGGAGGCCACTTGATATGCAATTCGTGCCGGAAAGTTCGCCTTGATTACCCCTGTAATGACATCCACGGATGGACGTTGGGTTGCAACAACGAGATGGATACCTACTGCACGTGCGAGTTGGGCGAGACGCGCAATCGGCTCTTCCACTTCCCGCGCAGCTGTAATCATCAAATCCGCCAACTCGTCAATCACCACAACAATGAACGGCATCTTGGAATGTGTGATGGTATCAGTGTTCTTGAGTTTCCCCGTCTTGAACCGCTCGTTGTAATCAGCAAGATTGCGTACCCCTGCTGCCGCGAGTTTGTCGTAGCGTTTCTCCATCTCATATTCAACCCCCTTGAGAACCAGCACGGCGTTGCGTGGATTGGTGATTATCTCCTCATCCACATCCGGTGATACGGCAAGAAAATGACTCCGGAGTTTCTGATACTGCGTCAGCTCGATTTTCTTGGGGTCGACCAAGACAAGTTTCAGGTCGGATGGATGCATCCTGTACAGCAGGCTTGCAAGGATGGTATTAATCCCGACGCTCTTTCCCGATCCTGTCGAACCGGCAATCAGCAAGTGGGGCATTTTTGAGAGATCATCAGTAAACACTTCGCCGGAGATGGTCTTTCCCATTGCCAACGGAAGGCGCGCACCGGTGTCGCGAAACTTGGCCGAATTGATAACGCTGCGGATGCTCACGAGCGCCGGATTGTGATTGGGGATTTCAACCCCGACCGCCGATTTTCCCGGAATCGGCGCCATGATACGGATTCCCTTCGCAGCAAGCTTGAGCGCAATGTCGTTCTCAAGACTGACGATGCGGCTGATCTTTACGCCTATTGCAGGCACAAGCTCGTACAACGTGACGACCGGTCCGGGAGTGACGCTGATGTTCTCCAACTCAACATCAAACTGTGCAAGGGTCTCTCGGAGAAGGTCAGCGTTGGCACGCAACTCATCATCGGCAACCTCTTCCTTACCCGGCTTCGGGACGTCCAGCAATTCCACTGATGGAAACACATAATCAATTTCCTCCGGCAGATTGGATTGCCCGAGAGGTGCCCTCTCATCAAAATTGACCTCGGCGTCAACTATCTTCTTCTCGATCGCGAGGCGAATTTCCTTCTGTTGAGCCCCTGAGATCCGCGGAATCCCTTCTTCATTCTCTTCTGCTCTCGAATCATCCAATTCTATTGGCATGACACGTGCACTCGGCACGGCGTCATTTCTTCTCCCCCCGGAGGGTTCCTCAAGAAGCGGCTTCTTGATCTTAATCGGGGCCTTAACATCCGATCGGATATCTTCTGTGTCCTGGTCGTTCTCTTGTTGCATGGCGCGATTTCGACGAGCTTCCTTCATCTCCACCCGTTTACGTCCAACCCAATCCATAAAAAGCAATAAGAGGTTACGTAGTCGTTCGACTGTAAGACGAACATCAAGGTCAATTGCGAGCACCGCTGTGATAACAATACCAGTCAAGAGAAGGAGTGAACCGCCCGTTCGGCCCAAAAGCTGAGCGAGTGCGTTGGCAAGGAAGTCACCTATTACGCCACTCCATTCCATCCCCAGTGCTCCTTCATCGACAATCAACCTGATCATGCCGAAGGAAGCGGACAGAAGGAGCGCACTGACCAGTGTATAATTGACTATCACAATGAGTCGCCGCATATCGCCGTTGCGGAGGATCGTCCATCCGGCGAGCATGAGAAGAACCGGAAAGCACAACACGGAGTAACCGACAGTGGATTTGATAAGGAAATCGGAGATGATTGCGCCAACGAGGCCGAGCCAGTTCTGGGCTGTATCTGCCTTTGCCTTGACTATCGGATCGCCGGAGAAGACCTTGAACAGGTCTGTGAACTGGACGTCGGCGTTTGCTTCGTCGGCTGCGTTGTATGAGACCAGTGCGAGGAACATCAACATCGCGCTGGTCATCATGAGGAGCGCTATGACATTGGCCTTGCGTTCCGAAACGCCGTTGGCTGTGTTCCGCCGAACGGCAGAGACTTCATTTCGACCGCGAGTGTGTTGCGCCATGGGGGATGACATTCGTTATGATGTTACCGGAATCCTGGATTCTTCCTTGGTGTCCACGTCTTTACGGATCTTAAGAACACTCCCCACAAACTGGGGAAGCACCGGGATTGTATCTATTCCGGCACAGGTGTTCAAGTCTTCGGCAAACCCGATACCGGCCAGATACCGGCCATGTTCGGAATTTTTCAACATCTTCAGGATATTACGGCCGAATGCCTTGTGCAGAGTAAACGCCGCGAGTGCAGCATCCGAAAGTTCCAGATCAATCGTTGAATCTTCCGAGAGTTTGTGAAGGACCATTCCTGCGCACACAGCATCCTCAATGGAAAACATACCACTCTTCCCTGCACAAAGAATCACAAAATCGCGCCGACCGGCGACAAGAGCATTCGTCGCTGCGGAAATATTAATAAATCCGCACACGGACATCTCCCGCGCATACCGTGCCTTGACCATTGCCTGGGAACCGTTCGTGGAACTGAAAATGATCGACTTCCCTTTCACCTTCTCTTCCGTATACTCCAGAGGGGAATTGCCGAGATTGAATCCTTCGATCATCCGCCCGTTACGTTCCCCCGCGAGAAGGATAACGTCACCAAAAAGATTACCGGAGATCTTTACAGCCGACTCGACCGTGGTCACCGGAATGATCTCCTTTGCTCCGCTTCGCAGCGCAGCGGCAATCGTGGTGCTTGCACGCAGGACATCAATAACGATCACGGTTTTGCCGCGCAATGCCATCTCATCTGTCTGATTCGGAGTGAAGAACAGGTCAACGTGCATGGGGTCTCGCGTTATTTCTTAAGGAAGGGAATCTGTACAACTGTGGAGGGAATCTCCTTGTTGCGTATCATGACACTTATTGTCGCACCCGGTTTCGAGTGTGACGAGGTAACGTAACCCATTCCGATCCCTTTATCAAGTGTCGGTGAGAAGGTGCCGGAAGTGACTGTACCAATCGAAGAACCGTTCGAATGAATCGTATATCCCTGCCGCGGGAATGCCTTTTCATCAATCACGAATCCCACCAACTTCCGCGTGAGGCCATTCTGTTTGGCGCGAAGGATGGCATCACGTCCATTAAAGTCCCCCTTGTCCAGCTTTGTCAACCATCCAAGCCCGGCTTCCAATGGATGCGTTGTCTGGTCAATATCGTGGCCATAGAGACAGAAGCCCATCTCAAGTCGCAGAGTATCCCGGGCTCCAAGTCCTATGGGTGCGATCCGGAAATCCTTCCCGGCATCCATCACCGCATGCCATACTTTTTCTCCGGTCGCAACATCTGACGGGAAGTATAACTCGAACCCCAACTCACCGGTGTATCCGGTGCGCGAGATGATCATATCAACTCCGGCAAGCTTCTGTCGAACGAAGTGATAGTACGGAATTGTTGAGAGGTTGGCGGGGGTCAGTGGCTGCAAGGTTGCAAGCGATTGGGGGCCTTGGATGGCAAGCAAAGAAATATCATCGCTCCGGTTTTTGAGTTTCACATCACCGAAAAGGTTTTCCTTCATCCAGGCGACGTCTTTCTCGATATTCGCGGCGTTGATGACCAGCATATAGTGATCACCCATATGGTATACGAGCAGATCATCCACGATACCGCCGTGCTCATAACACATCGCCGAGTATTGTATCTTTCCTTCAGAAAGTTTCGCGGCATCGTTCACGGTTATTTTCTGGACAAATGCCAGCGCGTCTCTTCCCCAGATTTCCACTTCGCCCATATGGGAAACGTCGAACATGCCGACACTCTCACGCACGCGTTTGTGCTCATCAATGATCCCCGTGTACTGCACAGGCATCTCGAAGCCGCCGAACTCCACAATTTTGCCGCCAAGCCCTTGATGGATGTTAAAGAAAGCTGTCTTCTTCAAGCTCATGCTTTACTGTCGGAATACTGAACGATGAGACGTGACTGTCTTATTGATACTGATCAGTAACTTCTTTTCCGTCTTCCACAAATACCTTGAATTCGCCGAACGGAACGGATGCTTCAGCTTCCAGTCGGATGAGAATGCGGTATTTCAACATCATCCTTCGTAACCGGCTCAGGAATCCCTGTGTCATTTGGACGGCGATATCAGGATGCACACGAAGTGTGATACGCATTTGGCCTGTTTCCGTCTTGAAACGGCGCAACCATCGATCGAGATGATTCAACGTTGTGGTGCGGGACTGCACAAAACCGGTGCCGGCACAAGCTGGACAGGTCTCGGTAAAACTGTGAATGATGCTTTGTCTGATGCGTTGCCTGGTAATCTGCACAAGCCCGAACTCTGTCATCGGCAACACAGTGACTTTCGCCCGGTCCTTGCGAAATTCCTTTTTGAGCTCTTCATAGACTTTTTTCTTGTTGCGTTCATCATCAAGATCGATGAAATCACAGACAATAATGCCGCCCATGTCACGCAATCGCAACTGTCGCGTAATCTCACGCGCTGCTTCAAGATCCGTGCGGAGAGAGTTCAATTCCTGTTCCCTCTTTGCAGCGTATCTTCCGCTGTTCACGTCGATAACCACCATCGCCTCGGTAGGTTCGATGATAAGATATCCCCCGCTCTTGAGCCAGACCTTCCGGCTGAGCGAAGTTTCTATCTCCTTCTCGATACCATACGTATCAAAAATCGGTTGCTTGTCTTTATGCAGTTCTATTTTGTCGAGAAGCTGGGCGGAAGTGTAACGGATGTAGGCACAAATTTCCTTGTGCAACTTCCTGTCATCCACAATCACGCGGGTAACGTCGTTGGAGAAGAGGTCACGAATAACGCTCGATGTCGTGGCCATGTCCTTATAAAGTAGTGCCGGAGCTTTTTCGGACTTTAAGGTCGTTTCAATATCGCGCCAGGTCTTGATGAGATCCTCAAGATCCGTCCGAAGAGAGGCATCATCTTTCCCTTCAGCCACGGTTCTGATGATGACGCCGAACCCTTCCGGGAGAATACTCTGGACAATCTTCTTCAGCCGGCGCTTTTCCTTGAAGCTGGAGATTTTTTTTGAGAGGCCAATTTTCCCGTCAAAGGGAAGCAACACAAGGAATCGACCGGCGAGGGAAACTTCGGACGTTACCCGGACACCCTTCTTTCCTACGGGCTCTTTGGTGATCTGGACAATAATGTCCTGACCTTTTTCAAGATTGATTTCTCTTCGGGGGGGGCGTCCGTTTTCGCGGTTGCGATGTTGCGGACGTTGAGATGTTGACTCCGGGGCGGGGCGCTGAGTTTCATCGGCCCTGGTCTCTCCCACAGCAGTGGAGGATTCTGTAACAACTTCTTCCTCCTCACCCTCCTCGTCATCGTCGCCGATCATGGCCGAATACTCTTCCAGCCGGTTTCCGATGTCCGAGAAGTGAAGAAAACCATCCTGCTTTAACCCAATATCGATGAATGCAGCTTTGATACCGGGCATTACCTTGGCTACCTTGCCGAGGTAGATATCCCCCACCATTCTCTCTTTGTTCGCAGACTCGACGAACAGTTCGGCCAAGCGGCCGTCTTCAGTGATTGCAACCCGAGTTTCGTTTGCAGCCACATTGATAATAATTTCTTTCTTCATGCCTCTCTGACTTGATCCAACCTTTCTATGGAAAAAACACAATATCCACAGGTCGGAACGATGCAGGCAGCTCTCGACCTCGCTCGAGAGACACATCTGGTAGCGCTTGAACACCCGCTATCGTTTACCGCTCACTGCGGATTACGTTGAGAAGATGGCAATCTGGCTATCGCCAACTTCATATTGTATCTGAAATACCTATAGCTAAGTTAAGGAAATCGGCCCGCGTTTGCAAGACCAAACCCGCTACAAAGAAAATGGCCAAGCTACCCTGCGTCACACTTTTGGTAACCGACCGTTGCTTCCTTCCGGACCTGGCGGGGTTGAGCTACTTACAGTTGCGCAGGACTTGGCCAAATTCCATAATTCTGATTGTGGAGCTGATCGGGATCGAACCGACGGCCTCCTCGTTGCGAACGAGGCGCTCTCCCAGCTGAGCTACAGCCCCAATTCACTCCAGAACGTTGGAAATATACAACAAATCCGCCCCACAATCAATCGAAATATCCGGAACACAGAAGCCAACAATGTCGTTGTCTTGACAAGTCAGCAAGTTATCACTACTTTTTGTGGGAGACTATGCACATTCACACAGTAGCAATCATGGTACCTAATGGCTAACGAACTTTCAGACCGTGAGAGAACTGTTCTCAGGTATGTCGTTCACGATTTCATTGAAACGGCCACGCCGGTGGGATCACGGTACATTTCCAAACGTCATGAGGACGTCCTGGGACTGAGTTCCGCTTCCATTCGTAATATTATGTCGGATTTGGAGTATTTAGGCTATATCAACCACCCACATACATCGGCCGGCCGGGTTCCAACTGACCGGGGATATCGGTTCTACATCGACAGTCTTATCCAATTGGACGATATTTCAGGGAGTGACCAAGAGACAATTCGAAAGAACCTGGACAGGGTAGAGGAAACAGACGTTCTACTCAGGGAATCCTCGCGCCTGCTCGGTAGTATATCAAGACAACTTTGCGTTGTCACGTCCCCTCAGTTCAGCAGCGGTGTTTTTGAGAAGATGGAATTGGTTCAGATCACCAGTAATAAAATCATGGTCATCCTGTCCATCAAGTCCGGACTCGTTCGAACGATCATGCTCGAAGTGGCAAGCGAAATTCCCCGTGAAAAACTGGAAGAGTTGAGCCGTTTTCTCAATGAACGGCTCTCAGGACTTACGCTGCATCAGATACGGGAGAGTTTTGCTGACCGTGTGCGGGATGCACAGAGTGAAGATACAGGATTGATTCGCTTGTTCATTGATTCGGTGGATAAATTGCTTGTTCCAAATCGCAGCGATAAATTACACATTGCCGGCGCCGAGAAAGTCATCGAGCAACCGGAGTTTGTGAACGCGGAGGACTTTCGTAGTGTTATTGAGTTGATTAATAACGAAGAGATAATCATTCACGTTCTCGAGAAGAACGAAACAAAGCCACATGAGGTGCGGGTGAGTATTGGCCTGGAGAATGAGAACAGCAAGTTGAATCAATACAGCATTATCACCGCCAACTACACAACAGGCGATATCGTCGGCTCAATCGGCGTAATCGGGCCGAAGCGCATGCACTACGCGCGCGTCATCCCGCTGGTAGACTACGTTGCACGAACTATTTCAGAAATGTTTTCCAATACCAAGGCATAAATGTCAGAACAGTCAAATAGTAACAACCAGGAAACAGTCAAAGCATCGGAAGAACTCGGACAGCAAACCAATGACGACCTTCAGATCAAACTGGATGAACTCCAGAGATCCGTTGAGATGTACAAGGATCAACTGTTGCGTAAAGCTGCAGAGTTTGAGAATTACAAACGCCGATCGGAGATTGAATATGGCAACATCATCAGGAATGCCAACGAGTATCTGATAAACTCTCTCCTGCCCATACTGAACGACTTCGTCAGGTCTCTTAAATCCGGCCAGGAGGTGCGGGACTACGATGCGTTCTACAAGGGAGTTGAGTTGATTCACGGCAAACTGAACAAAACTCTTGAAGCCCAGGGTCTGGTCGCCTTCGAATCCGTCGGGAAACCCTTTAACGTGGAATTCCATGATGCGCTGCTTCAGGTTCCCCGAACCGATGTCCCGCCCAATACGGTCATCGAGGAAATCGAACGTGGCTACAAACTCAACGACAAAGTTATTCGGCATGCAAAAGTGATCGTCTCCGCCACGACGTCCACCGGGGATGAATCTGCAGACATTCCCAAGATCGAACATCCTGAAGGGGATGAGAAACACTGATGGCAAAGAAAGACTACTACCAGGTTCTCGGTGTTGAGCGGAACGCCTCACCGGATGAAATCAAGAAGGCCTACCGAAAGCATGCCTTGCAACATCATCCGGATAGAAATCCGGGTAACAAGGAGGCGGAAGAAAACTTCAAACTGGCGGCAGAAGCGTATGAGGTCCTTGGAGACCCCGACAAGCGACGGCGATACGACCAGTACGGACATGAGGGTATGAAGGGAACCGACTTCCACGGATTCTCCGACGTGAACGAAGTCTTCTCAACCTTTGGGGATATCTTTGGTTCCGGCTTTGGGGGATCAATTTTTGAAGATGTGTTCCGGGGTCAGTCACGGCAGCGAACGAGGACTGCGGGCACTCCCGGATCGGATCTGAAACTTCGACTGAAGCTCACGCTGGATGAGATTGCAGTCGGGGTCGAGAAGAAAATCAAAGTCCGCAGGTGGGTGACGTGTGGTACATGTAATGGCAGTGGCGCAAAATCGTCCAACTCCATGGCAACCTGCCCCGTCTGTCAGGGAAGCGGAGAAATCCGCCAAGTCTCCAGATCAGTATTTGGCCAGTTCGTGAATATTGCCGCTTGCAATAACTGCAACGGCGAAGGCCGGGTGATTCAACATCCGTGCGTGACGTGCAAGGGTGATGGCCGCGTACAAGGAGAAAGCACAGTAAAGGTGAACGTACCGGCAGGAGTGAGTGAAGGAAACTACCTCACATTGCGAGGTGAAGGAAATGCCGGTTTGCGGGGTGGCCCATCTGGCAATCTCGTGGTGGCCATTGAGGAAGAGCCACACGCTGTTTTTACGCGTAATGGTGATGACATCGTTCTGGATTTGCTTGTCAGTTTTCCGGAAGCAGCACTGGGTGCCGAGGTTGAAGTGCCGACACTCAATGGCCGCGCCCGGCTCAAGATTGATCCCGGCACCCAATCCGGCCGGATTCTTCGTATGCGCGAAAAAGGCATCGCTCACCTGAATAGCTACGGACGTGGCGATCAACTTGTGCGGGTCAATGTATGGGTACCAACAAAATTGAACCAGCAAGAGAAAACGCTCTTGAAACAACTCACCACGTCTGATAATATCAAACCCAAAGAAGGTGATAAGTCCGCGAACTCGGACAAAAGTTTCTTTGAACGAATGAAGACCGCCTTCTCCTAACTCTGGCAAGTACTGGAGCAGACCAATGCGACCGTTTGTCTCATTGCAGACCTGGGGCTTCACCAAAAACGAGATCCGGGTCATCATTCTCCTCTCCTCAACACTCCTGCTTGGACTTCTCGTGCGTTGGTACATTGGTGCCCAGAGTGAGCACCCCGCGACCGTTGCGCAGTTTGACTATTCAAATTCCGATCGTGAATTTGCCGAGAGGTCAAAGCGCCTCTCCGAGCTTTCGTTACCACCCGTGCTGGATAAACAAAAGAAAATCCTCCCGACTGCAAAACCGCAGCTCAAGCCTCAGAGCATCAATATCAACACAGCAACAAAAACAGAATTGATGTCGCTTCCGGGAATCGGTGAGCAATATGCTGAACGTATTATATTGTATCGACAGGATGCGGGACCGTTTACAGATATAAATGATCTGCAGAAGGTGAAAGGAATAGGGAAAAAGATATTGGAAAAACTCAAGCCATTTATTGTTGTAGAGTAGTTCCACAAAAGTCCCACCGGTTGAAACCGCCAGCTCGTCAACCATCATTTAATTCCGTCCGTTTCAAACAAACGCTCGCTCATGGTCGTTCATGGCACGTGCTGCCGCAACACACGCATCCCACCGCGTCCCTTTTCTTGACTAACTCAGGCCTTTTTTGCATATTGCAACCGCTTTTATACGTTATCCGATATTTTCCTGACACCTTTGGGAGCCCACAGCTCGCATCCTGATGCCATCGCGAGAACTCGTACTTGGTCTAAGTATCACCGATCGTAGCGTCCAAGCCGTTGAGATCGAACAGGATGGACCATCAAATTCTTTGCTTGCCATGGATGAGTGGGAGAATACATTTCCCACAGGAGCCATCGAAGATGGACAGGGCATCGAGCAGTTCATGGACTATCTTGCCGCGTTTATCAAGGTCAACAAAGTCAAGGCGAAGAAAGTCTCGGTAGCCCTTGATACCTCCGCCTTGTTCATCAACTCTTTCCCTCTCGAGGATGGCCTTTCCCGTGTAGAAATCAACGAACATGTCAACTGGGAATTAGCACAGTTCTTTCCTGATGTTCCCGCTCGTGAGTTTGTCACGGATATCCATGTAATGACGCAGGACCGCGCGGACCGCTGGAACCAGGTACTGAGTGTCTCTGTACGTCGCCGCGATGCGTATGCAGTGCAAGCGGCGATAGCCAAACTCGGGCTCAGCTTGCATATCCTCGACGTCGACCACTTCAGCGCCGATACGGCTCTACGCATAAACTACCCCGATTCGGATCGGAAGTATCTGGCCCTTGTTGGGATAAAAGAGAATCGTCTCGATATCAGTTTGATGCGCAATGGCAATATGGAATCCTATAGCTATTGCATCGTGCAATCCAATCAGGAAATTGTGGATCAAATCGGAGCACTCTCCCGCGACATCAAAGGGATTCAATCAATCACGGCGTATGGCCCCTACCTGGAGAAGGATCTGCTCGTACTGGTACGCAGGGGCTCCGCATTGCTCGTGGAAGCCCTCAACCCCCTTCGACACGTCAAAGTTTCTGATTCACTCCGACTCGCAGACCACCTCACAGTCCCCTCCTATCGCTTCACTTCGGCGGTTGGTGTTGCACTCCGCAGAGAATAGGCCATGCGGGTAATTACCGGAAGATTCAAGGGACGAACGCTGAAAACTGTTCAAGATCTCTCTGTGCGACCGGCTACGGACCGCGTCAAACAGACAATCTTCGATATGCTCGCAACGCGAATGGAATTCGAGGGCGCAACGGTGCTGGATCTGTTTGCGGGAAGCGGAGCGCTCGGAATAGAAGCGCTGAGCAGAGGAGCTGCGCGGGCGACATTTGTGGAGACGAGCAGTGCAGCTGTGGACTATATTGAGAAGAACCTCCGCATGCTGGGATGCGAAAATCAAAGCGAGATTCATGAAACGGACGCTATGACGTTTGTCGGGCGCGGACATAAATGCTACGACCTGGTGTTTGCCGATCCGCCGTACGAATTCTCACAATTACAGGAATTGCCGATGTCGATATTTACTTCGGCACTTGTCGCCCCGAACGGATACCTCTTGATCGAGCATCCCACCACCGTACATTACGAGCCGACATCGCAGTACCAGGCCGGGCCTGAAAAGAAGTTCGGGAGAACACTGGTGACATTCTTTCAGAATCCACTTCGTGTGAAGGAGACAACGCCATGAGCCGCACACTCGCGATTTATCCCGGAACGTTTGATCCCATCACCTACGGTCATATTGATGTTGTAAAACGTGCAACGCGTTTGTTCGATAACGTCATCGTGCTTGTGGCCCGTAATTCCTCCAAGGCGCCGCTTTTTTCGGATGAAGAACGCATTGAAATGATTGCGGAGATATTCAAGAAGAATCGGGCCATCCGGGTGGACGGATTCGACGGCCTTCTCGTCGATTACGCGCAGCGGAAAAAAGCAACGGCGATCATACGCGGATTGCGGGCAGTTTCGGATTTCGAGTACGAGTTCCAAATGGCTCTGACAAACCGGAAGCTCTCGCCGACATTCGATACGGTGTTCCTCGTCCCGGATGAGAAATATACATATCTGAACTCCAGCATCGTTCGGGAGGTTGCCAGACTCGGCGGCGATGTCGCACAATTTGTTCCCCCGGGTATCCAGCAACGCCTCCGCGCAAAGATCCGAACACTGCGGGTGAAACGCTGAATGCATCCTCTCTCCCGAAAAGTTCAGAGCGTCGAAGAATCACAAACCCTCGCTCTGACGGCGAAGGCAAGGCGACTGAAAGACAGTGGCATTGATGTCATCAGTTTGACTGCCGGTGAACCGGATTTCCCTACTCCCCGTCACGTGAAGGAAGCGGCCATCAAGGCGATTGAGGCGAACTTCACACACTATACTGCCAATCAGGGAACCCCGGACCTCATTCAGGCAATTCTCAGGAAATTTTCTTCGGACAATGACATTCATCTTGAGCCGGGACAGATCCTTGTTTCAAACGGAGCCAAACAGTCCATCTTCAATGCTCTGCAAGCGATCTGCAATAAGGGCGACGAAGTCGTTATCATCAGCCCGTATTGGGTGAGTTATCCGGAGATGGTGAAACTTGTCGACGCAGTTCCGGTGATCGTCAAAACGTCGGTCGAATCGGGTTTCAGGCCCGACCTCCGGGCGATCAGGAGAGCAATCAACCAGAAGACGAAAGCCATTATCATCAACAGTCCCGGTAATCCAACCGGTGTCGTCTATGCGCAAAGCGAACTCGAAGACCTTGCGCTGATTGTTCAGGAAACCGGCATCTTCGTTATCTCCGACGAGATTTATGAGAAAGTGATCTATGACGCGAAGCGACATTTCAGTATTGGCTCGCGCAGGGGGATGCAGGATTATGTTATCACGGTGAATGGGGTCTCGAAAGCATACGCAATGACGGGCTGGCGCATCGGGTATATGGGCGGACCTCTGCCGGTCGTCGAATCAGCGGCAAAAGTGCAGAGCCAGGTCACGTCCAACGCAAACTCCATAGCGCAGAAAGCAACTGTGGCCGCACTTTCCGGTCCGACAGGAGACATTGACAAAATGGTAGAACAGTTCCGGCTGCGCCGCGACTCTGCCATCAACTCGCTTCAGGAAATCCCCGGCGTGATCGTACGCCAACCCGAAGGAGCATTCTATGTCTTCTTCCAGGTGAAGAATTTCTATGGACGAAAGTTCAAGGGACAGCTCATCAAGAACTCAGCCGATGTATCCCGGCACTTGCTTGAACATTATCATGTTGCAACCGTACCTGGCTTTGCCTTCGGTGATGATGCATGTGTGCGTATTTCGTATGCGTGTTCACTCACCGAAATTGAAAAAGGGACAAAGAGAATCAAGGAGGGTCTGCTGGCACTCCAGTAGATTTCTCAGAGAGAGAGAAGATATGCCGACGTATCAATACCAGTGCAGGAACTGCGGACACGAACTCGAAGAGTTGCAGTCGATGAGTGAGCCACCGCTGACATTGTGCCCTCAATGCAAAACTGATGGACTCGACCGGATACTTGGAGGTGGAGGCGGGTTGATATTCAAGGGGAGCGGATTCTATCTGACCGATTACAAGAAGGAACCCAAGAGTACAACGCCACCGGCGAAGAAAGAAGAGAAGACTGAGAGTAAGCCCGATCCGTCACCCAAACCTTCAGCACCGGATTCATCCAAGAAGGATTAGAGAAACCAATACGGGAGGATAAAAGCATGTTTGGATTTGGTAAAAAGGAAGAGATGTCAAAGCTCCCAACAAAGTTTGAGATGCCGCTGGATCGCAAAGTGGGAGACGGCAGAATCGTCCAGTTCAAAGCCAGAATCTCAGGCTTCTTTTACGGCAAGAGCGGCAAGCCCGCTTTTACAGTGACATCCATAATGATTGACGGTATGCCCAACGGTGACCCGAGCGGGTTCACATCCTCGGAGATATCGCAAATCGAGAAGCACGCCATGGAGATCCAGTACAAGAAAATCGTCGGCGGCTCCTGATACCGGTAGTTTGAACATGCAAAGGTCTCGCCAATCCATTGACGAGACCTAAGGTTTGTTTCAGGAGATCAGAGACACGTTAGTGCTGATGTTCCTCGGACTTCTTCTCCTTTTGCATATCCTTCTTCTCTTCCATCTTCATCTTGTGTTCGGTAATAGTTGTTACCGCGAACTTGTCTCCATGCGGCTGACCGGACACCATTGCCATAAACCCCTTTTCAGTCTTTGAGTTTGTGATCAACTCAAGAGCTTGCTTGTCGCCCGCCTCATCAAATTTATACCACTTCCCGTCTGCAAACACCCCAAACCCGCTGCTCGCACACGCCTCTTCCAGGGCACATCCCTTGGTATGGGCTGCCGCTTTCTTCATAACAGTATCGGAATTTTTCGCCATGCCTTTTGCGCACATGGCGTCCACGATGTAACCGTGCAGCATCACTTCCTTTGCTTCTGCTTTCATCGCGGCCTTTGCCTCGGATTTCTTGACCTCAAGCTTCTCCTGTGCAAAAGCACCAACACTGAAACAGAACACAACAACCAGAATAAACGATAAGTACTTCATAGAACTTCTCCCTTGAGATTGAATATGGAATGGATTACTGCAGATGTCTTTCAGTTACTCTAACGAGCTTCCCCGGGAAAGAGTTCCTCGTCAATACCTGTCCAGTTTGAATTTTTCTCCCAGGTACAGCTTGCGCGCTTCAGGATCGTCCGCCAGGCTCTGCGCTGTGCCCGACATGAGAATCTGCCCTTCAAAGAGCAAGTATGCCCGATCGGTAATGGAGAGTGTTTCGTGGACGTTGTGGTCCGTCACCAACACGCCTATATTTCGTTCCTTCAATCCGGTCACGATTTTCATAATTTCTTCCACGGCAATAGGATCGATGCCGGCAAATGGTTCATCAAGAAGAATGAACTTGGGATCCGTTGCCAGAGCCCGTGCAATCTCAGTACGCCGGCGTTCACCGCCCGAGAGCATGTAGCCCTTGCTTTTTGCGATATGCGTTATACTGAAGTCGTTCAGGAGTTGCTCACACTTGATTTTCCGTTCGGCATTGCTCATGTTCAGCACCTGCAACACGGCGAGGATGTTCTCCTCCACTGTCATCTTCCGGAAGATGGATGCTTCCTGCGGCAGGTAACCGATACCCATGCGCGCCCGCTTGTACATGGCAACACGCGTAATCTCCGTATCGTCGAGATAGACCTGACCGTCGTTTGGCGTAATCATCCCGACGATCATATAAAACGTCGTAGTCTTCCCTGCTCCATTCGGGCCGAGAAGTCCGACGACTTCTCCCTGCTTCACGTCAACAGTCGCACCCTTGACAACGGTGCGTTTCTTGTAGCGTTTCACAAGACTGTCGGAGCGCAGAATGCGGATTGGAGATTGCTGTTGATCGTTCATGAGTTCGAATTACTGAAAATAAAAAAGGGGCGTTGCCGCCCCGAAATCTCTTCATCTACTACAGTACAGATATTCGCAACCGGATAAAACAACAAAGATCACCAGAAGCACAGCATAGAACACGACATCCTGACGCAGAACCTTGAACTTCATGAGTCCCTCCAAGTGATGATGGTGGTGTATTCGCTCAACTTATTTGTTGAACTTACGCTTATTGTAGCAGAAAAAACTGTGACAGGCAAGCGGATTATTGACGCTGGCATTGTTTCACCGTTCCTTGATAAACGTTCCGTCGCGAAGTTCTGCATAGGCATGCCTCAGTTCCTCGTCCGTGTTCATGACAATCGGGCCGCGCCAGGCAACCGGTTCTTCAAGCGGTTTACCGGAGACCATCAAGAATCTGATACCTGCCTCCCCGGCCTGCACTGTCACTTCATCGCCATTGTCAAAAAGCACGAGCGAACGGTTGCCCGTCAGGTCAACCACTTCGTCGCCGGTCGGCGTTACGCGATCTGTGCGAACCGCTTTGGGCTGCGAGGCATCTCGGAACGAACCGGCCCCATCAAACACGTAGGCAAAAGCGTGACGGTTCACTTCAACCGGAAGAGTCTTGCGCTTCCCGGGCGGCACCCACACATCAAGATAGCGCGGATCGGCAGCGATGCCGTCCACGGGGCCGCGCTTCCCCCAGAAATCTCCGCACACAATGCGAACACTGGTGCCATCGTCGTCAGTGACTTCAGGTATTTCACCCGACACTACATCTTGATAACGGGGCTTGGTCATTTTATGGGATGATGGAAGATTCGCCCAGAGTTGGAAACCATGCATGCGTCCTTGCTTGTCGCCCTGCGGCATTTCCTGATGAAGAATACCGCTACCGGCGGTCATCCATTGCACATCGCCAGCGCCCAACGTGCCGCGGTTCCCCAGACTGTCACCATGATTAACCGTTCCGGCCAGCACGTACGTGATTGTCTCAATGCCCCGATGCGGATGCCATGGAAACCCGGCAAGATAATCTCCGGGGTGTTCATTCCGGAAATCGTCGAGCAACAGGAACGGATCAAATTCCTCTGTCGCTCCAAACCCGAAAGCTCTCCGTAACCTCACTCCCGCCCCTTCCATCGTGGGCTGGGATTGGACTATTCGTTTTACTGCGCGAATGGACATCGTTATCTCCTTTCAAAGAGGAAATGGAACTGATGGGCTCATAATGCTAGCGGACAACCGGAGACGGACGTCCTCCAGTTCCAAGCATTTGCATTTGTCTTATCCTCGGCCTCTCCTCCCGCCAGTTGAAACCCGCAATCGCATATTCCATCTCTTTCCCTTGCACGAGGTTCTCCGGCACGTACTGTCCTTCCACGCCACCGTAAATCCTGATGGATGAGACCTTACCAAAGTAGAAATCGAGCACCAACCTGTCGCCGCTGGTTTTATTGAGACCGTTTGCGGCAGAGTCTTCGTACAAATGGTACACGCTGGTGGCACGGACATCCACCGTGATCTTCTTCAACTGCTGCTCTTCGAAGAACATGTGCAGCGTGTCTCCCGCAATCTGGTCGAACCGGCGCGGACGGAGCGTGTCATTTTGTGAGATGGCGAACGCGTTGCCCAGTACAGCAACGATGTGCAGCGCTCGCTCCTTGAGATACACATTGATCGAGTCGCCGGAAACCTGCGATTGCCTGTACCACACAACGGGAATCTGTCTTAACAGAATGCTATCGCCAACAGTGAAGAACGTGGCATGCCCGCCGATGGCAGCAAGATCCGATCGCACAATCTCAACACTGTCGATGGCAACAAGACGTCGCATCGAGTCCTGATACGATTCCATCACCCGGCAACGGACAACCAGTGTATCTATCCGCCCACGCACATCCCGGTCAAACTGAACGAGAGAGGGCTGTCCGGTCATCCGGCTGAACTGTTGCGGTGCAAAGTTCTCAAAGTGTTCACCGTAGATTGTGGCATCATCCTGCTTGTTGTAGATGGCAACATTGCGTTCCGCAACAGAGCGCTTCTCGATTCTGAAATAGGTCAGCGAATCCGACGTGAGCACGGATCCGGTATCCCTCACTGTCACGTTGGTGCGAAACGAGGCGATCTTTGGCCCGATAAAATACTGGCCGTACTCCGACGTGACATTCACCGTCCCGTCCGTCAAGC
>CAZIHJ010000019.1:32507-36482 GCA_964538485.1 uncultured Chitinophagales bacterium
CTGACCTTCTCTTCACAGCCAATAGAAAAAATAACCACAGAGGCACAAAGGACACAGAGGATCACAGAGGATTTCACGACGGCTCCTCGCTACGGAGGCCGAGTTTCACCAGGTCGTGCAAGTGGATGACGCCGGCGGGGTGGTTGTTCGGATCAACAACAATAATTTGTGTGATGTTGTAGGATTCCATTTCCTGAAGGGCGACGACGGCAAGTGTTCCGGAAGCAATGGTCTTGGGATGCTTCGTCATCACCATGCCTGCGGTCAGATCGGTCACGTCCTGCGTCTTCTGCAGTAACCGCCGGAGGTCACCATCGGTGATGACCCCTTCGAGATGTCCATCCGGGCCGACAACGCATGTACAGCCAAGTCGCTTCCCGGTAATCTCAACGATGGCGTCGCGCAGCGGAACGTTGGACGGAACACGCGGGACTCCGATTCCTGTCACCATTATTTCATCCACCTTCAATAACAACCTGCGGCCCAGTGTCCCGCCGGGGTGGAACATGGCGAAGTCATCCTTGCTGAACTTTCTCCGTTCCAGAAGCGCAACTGCAAGCGCATCGCTCAATACCAGCGCTGCCGTTGTTGAAGAAGTCGGAGCAAGGTCATGCGGACAGGCCTCCTCGGCCACCGAGGCATCCAGAGCCACAGTGGATTCTTTCGCAAGATGCGATTGAAGATTGCCCACGAGACTGATGATGGCAACACCAATCCGCTTGAACATTGGCACCAGGCTCTTTAATTCCGGCGTGTCACCACTCTTGGAGAGGCAAACGACAACATCGCCTCCGCGTACCATGCCCAAGTCACCGTGGACAGCATCCGATGGATGGAGGAACATGGCGGGAGTACCGGTGGAATTCAGTGTGGCAACAAACTTGCGCGCAATAACACCGGACTTCCCGACACCGGTGACAATGACGCGCCCTTTGCACGCCAGCAACAACTCCACTGCCTTCGCAAAGCGCTGATCAATACGGTGTTCAAGGTTGGCAACTGCCCGGGCTTCCACTCGTACAACGCGTTTCCCGCGTTCAACAGAATTATTCTGGTCAGTCATTGTCTTGTCCAATCAACCGGAGAAGTTTCTTCTTCCAGCCCGTACTTTCCGGCTGAACTGGAAGATGTGAAAGCGTCACTTTCGGTTTGAGTTTGTTATACGCGTAGAATGCACTCCGGAGATCAACGTCGGAGTAGTTGTCAAGCTCACCAAAGAAGCGGGACGATTGCAAAGCGATCTTTGGATCCCTGATGCTCTTGTGCAACATCAACTCATTGTAGAAATTGGTGATGGGAATAAGGTACACCATCCCGGATGTTCCGTCATATATCCACAGGCGTTTCTCTCCAGGAGCGATGGCGAGTGTTTTTTGATCGTCGATGTGAATCTCGCGAACAGGGGAACCACTCGCTGGAGATGGATGGCCCGGTTCCCAGAGGGAGTACGTCCAACGACGTTTCTCCTCAAAGTGATCGGGGATTTCCTCCTGACAGCGCGAGACAATCTCGACATCAATCTGTTTACCGACGTATTCCCTGACGGTAATTGAATATTCATCTTGAGTCGTTTCCACGACACCGTACGCAACAACTGCTGCAAGAGGTGAAACGATATCGGGAGTGTCGCCCTCGAAACCGAGAACAATATTTCCGGCTCCTCTTCGCCCCTCCCCCAACACCACCATTTGTTTGAGAAGATCAATGTATTCGCGGTAGCCCGGTCGTTCCTGCGGCAGAACTGATTCGAGGAGATCAATCTCCTTTGCCCTCAACGGTCTGGGGTAGCTGGAGTCCATGGCAGTGTTCTAACTCCGTGCTCGAAGACGTAACACCATATCAATAAACTCACGTACAGCGCCATCGCCCCCAACGGCTTTGGTCATGAAGTCCACCCGCTTTCTCACTTCAGGCCGGGCATTGGATGGCGCGGCGGAAAGCCCGACTGCTTTCAGTAACGGCAAATCAAAAAGATCATCTCCCATAAACGAGAGCTCGCGAAGAGCAAGACCATGACGCTTGGCCATTTCCGTCGCCGCAGCGAGCTTGTCGTCAATTCCCTGAAGCACTTCGTCCGCCCGGATGTCCCGTGCCCGTTCCGTGACTGCCTCGGAGCTTCG
Source organism: uncultured Chitinophagales bacterium (assembly GCA_964538485.1). Taxonomy (GTDB): domain Bacteria; phylum Bacteroidota; class Ignavibacteria; order UBA10030; family UBA6906; genus JBJXHC01. The sequence continues at coordinate 34,628 of CAZIHJ010000019.1, forward strand.
TCCGCTGATGATTGCAATTTTGAAACCCTGCTCACGCGCCTGTACAAGCCCGTACCCATCCTGCGCGTTAAAGCGCTTCAACTCCGCACCGTTGGCGGAATAATAAATGCCACCATCCGTCATCACACCATCCACATCAAACACCAGCATCTTCAGCTTCCGTACACTGTTCAGCAATGTTCTGCTATCAACCATCAGAAACCCTTCACCAATCTGTCTATGGCAATAACTTGTGCGAGAAGTGCATCGAGCAACTCCAGTTTCAATTGACTTGCCTGATCGCTGAGTGCCTTTGCAGGATCGGGATGCACTTCAACGAACAGCGCGCTGCACCCTGCCGCCACACCCGCCCGTGCAAGTGGAAAAATAAACTCCGGTTGTCCTCCCGTTTGCGAAGTGCTCGTGTCGGCGCCGGGCAATTGCACCGAATGCGTTGCATCCAACACGACCGGATAGCCGAGGTCAGCCATGATTTTCAATCCACGCATATCAACAACAAGGTTATGGTACCCGAATGTCGTTCCCCGTTCCGTCAACAAGATATTCGTGTTGCCTGTTTCTTTCACCTTGTCCGCTGCGTGCTTCATATCGCCGGGCGCAAGAAACTGTCCCTTCTTGATATTCACAACCTTGCCGGTCTTACCGGCGGCATGCAGCAATTCGGTTTGACGGCAGAGGAACGCCGGTATCTGCAACACGTCGGCAACTTCAGCCGCCGGTGTAGCTTCGCCTTCTGTGTGAATATCGGTGAGGATTGACAGGCCGAGGTTCTTCTTCACTTCTGCCAGGATTTTCAATCCCTCGTCCATACCGGGGCCGGCAAATGACTTTGCGCTTGTGCGATTGGCTTTGCGATAGGACGATTTGAAAATAACAGGAATACCATGTTGTGCCGCCGTTCGCTTCACGACTTCTGCTGTGCGCATCACCAAGTCCCGACTCTCAACAACACACGGTCCGGCAATCAACACAAGTGGTTGTTTATCTCCAATTTTGATGTCACGAACATTGACGATCATGCCATCTCCCCTGAAGACTTGTCCAAAACACCCTCTTGTTTGGCAATAATGACGGCAACCGCGGCATCACCGGACACATTCAATACGGTCCGACACATGTCGATGATGCGATCGACTCCGAGAATCAAAGCGAGGCCCTCTTCCGGCACATTCACTGACCGTAACACGATAATGAGCATGATCAGCCCGACGCCTGGTACCGGCGCAGTACCGACCGATGCAAGTACAGCAGTAATCAAGATCGTGAGTTGTTCGGCGAGACCAAGTTCAACTCCATAAACCTGAGCGATAAAAACCGCCGCCACTGCCTGGTACATCGACGTTCCATCCATATTTACAGTAGCACCAAGCGGCAGAACGAAACTTGTAATCTGCTTCGGAACGCCGAGATTCTTCTGACAGGATTCCATGTTGATGGGAAGAGTCGCCGCACTCGAACTAGAACTGAATGCCACGAGCATCACATCCTTAATTCCTCTAAAGAACTTCAGTGGGTTCATGCCCCCAAAAACCTTCACGATGGTACCCAGGGTAATAAACTGGTGGATGGCAAACCCGACGATGAGCGTGCCTGCATACCAAGCCAGTGTTTTGAGAATATCAAACCCGAACTCACCTACCGTTGCCGCTATCAAGGCAAAGACCCCGTACGGTGCGATCTTCATTATCAGATCTACCATTTGAATCATCAGGTCGCTGAAACCATCAAAGAATCCGACGATGTGGGCGGATTTTTCCCTGGCGATCATGGTTAAACTCACACCCACCATCAATGCAAAGAAGATGATTTGAAGCATATCGCCATCGGCCATGGCTTTGATGGGGTTCGTGGCAAC
>CAZIHJ010000020.1:0-11724 GCA_964538485.1 uncultured Chitinophagales bacterium
TGCCTGCATTATCCGTGGAGCGAAATTCCCACCGGTCCATGGTTGGTGACTCGACCCGCCGGGAACGGCAATGCGCGCCCAGGCGCTATCAGTATTCTGATTCACCAATGCGAGAGCTGAATGACTGTTCGGGTTGATGAATGCCCACATGGGGTTCAACGTAAAGACATTGAAATCATCGGAGACGATCGTTGACGCTGCCCCCGTCGTAAATGTCGAATCGTTTGTATTGGTGAGATTGTCGGCCGAGTCGGCGGATGAAACTCGGAAATGATAAATCGATGCGGGGTTCAGATTCTTTATCAGCATCGAATGGGATGTTTTCAGCACAGTGTCGCCCACTGCGCCATTTTCGTAAGCGCTTGTCGGCCCAAACGACACACTACTTGTTGCAATTTCGTTCGTTGTCCATGTTACCAGCGCGGTAGTGCCTGAAGTCGATGTCTGAATATTACTGATAACTGGTGGAATCGGATCGGGTGTAAATCCACTGTCTTCAGGAATGATAGGAGATCGCGTATTGAAGAAGTAATCGATTCTTCCGGTGTGTGCCGGTGTTGACGCAGGTGTGCTGTGTGTGTTTCCGATGAACGCGCCAACTGAATCCACAGTGAGGATATGAGTGAATGAACCAGCTGTGACCCATGACGACCCGCTATTTGTGGAGTAGAACTGGGTCCAGAGGTTACCTTCCCGTCGTACGCGCATCAGGATGGGCGCCGCAACACTGGAGCTGGTGCCGATCGTAGTGTTGTGGAAGGTTGTTCCGGTTGTACCGACGATGCTGCCTGCGAACGCCTTGGTATTCGTGCCATCCGAATTGAAATCAAATCGGAGGTAATTCGTCGGACTTTGTTCAACCAGAATGCCTTCGAGTTGGAAACGTTGCGTGACCTTTGTATCAAATTTCACTTCCACTTCGAAATCTGTGTTGTTCGCCGGCTGCATGATGCGTGGTGCAAAGTAACCGGTCGTCCAGGGTTCATGCGTGACGCCCCCGGGAACAACAATTCGCAGGGCTGCACTGTCCGTGTTGGCATAGACCAGGGACTGTGTGGCATCGTTGCGCGGATTGAAGTATGTCCAGAGCAATGAATCAAGATAGAATGCATTAAAGTCATCCGAAACGATGATTGATGCCGGGCCGGTGATGAATGTCGAGTCGTTTGTACTCGTGAGATTGTCGCTTGAATCAGCGGAGGACACCCGGAAGTGGTATGTGGATGCCGGGTTGAGATTCTTTACAATCATGGAGTGCGATGTCTTGAGCACGGTGTCGGAGACAGTGCCGTTCTCATAGGCATTGGTCGCTCCATACGAAACATTGCTTGTCGCTAACTCGTTGGTGGTCCAGGTAAACGAAGCAGTCGTACCTGTTGTTGACGTTTGAAGACCGCTGATGGTCGGCGGAACATCATCAATGGCAACGCCTCCGTCTTCGGGATTGATCGGAGCCGATGTCTTGAAGAAATAGTCAATAATTGCCGTGTGCGCGGGTGGAACTCCCCCGGAATTGCCACTGAACAGCCCTGCCGATGTCACGGTGAGCGTGTCGGCAAATGTTCCCGCCGTTGTCCACGTTGTTCCGTTCGTCGAATAGAACTGCGTCCAAATGTGTCCCAGGCGTCGGACGCGCATCCATTGCGGGGTGAGCCCGTTGACTCCGACGTTACTGCTGATCTTCTGAATACCGGTGCCGGCTTTGATCCGTGCTGCAAACACACGGGTGTTTGTGCCGTTGGAATTGAAGTCGAACCGGAGGTAGTCGTCGCTATCCTGTTCGATGAGAATTCCTTGCAACTGGAATGACTGCGTCAACGCCGATTCGAATTTTATCTCGACTTCAAAGTCTCTATTGTTTGCCGGTTGCATGATGCGCGGCGCATTGTTGCCGCCATCCCATGGCTGGTGCGCTACGCCGCCTGGCACGGCGATCGTAAGCCACGCATTGGTGGTGTTCTGTCCCTGTAAGTTTAGCGTTCCGGCACTATTGGGATTCACATACGTCCAGCGATCATCCAATGCAAATGTGTTGAAATCATCAGATGCGATGGTCGAGGAATCCGGAGTGGAGAATGTTGTGTCAATAACCGCCAGGTTATTGGATGCGTCGGATGATCCGACGCGGATGTAATACAGCGATTGAATGCTCAATCCAGTGAGGGAAATCGAATGCAGGTTCTTTAAAGTGGTGTCGGTGACAGTACCGATTTCGTGCGCCGGGGTTACACCATAAGCCACGCTACTCCGGGCGAGTTCGTCGGTTGACCAGGTAATGGTTGCGGCGAAATCACTGGGGTTGATCTGGATGTTGCTGATGTTGGGTGCAATACTGTCGATTGCTGTTCCGCCATCTTCAGGGTTGATCGGAGATGCTGTATTAAAGAAATAGTCAAAGGTTGCGGAGTGTGCAGGGATGGTTGTCGTGCCGGTATTGCCCGAGAACAATCCGACCTTGGTGATGTTCATTGCGCGTGTGAATGTCCCGGTGGGACTCCATGCAATCCCGTTCAATGAATAGAATTGGGTCCAGTCATTTCCCACTCTACGAACCCGCAGATAGAGTGGCGCCACATTGTTGCTGGTAATGGTGAAGTTCACGAGTTGTGTCGGGGCACCATTCACGGTACTGGAGAGATAGATCTTCGTACTCGCTCCATCGGAATTGACTTCGAAACGCATGTAGTTGATGCTATCTTGTTCGACGACAATACCCTGCAATTGGAAACGTTGCGAAACCGGCGAAAGAAATTTGGTTTCCACCTCAAAGTCGGTATTGTTCACTGCTTGCATGATCCGTGGAGCAGTATTCACACCGGACCAGGGTATATGCTCGACACTCGCAGGCACAGCAAGTGTCACAGCAGCATTTGGCGTGTTTGTGCCGCTGATCGTCAATGAAGCATCTGCGAGCGGGTTGATGTACGTCCAACGGTTTGTGTTGAGATTGAATGTATTGAAATCGTCTGACTCAAGAGTCGCAGGTGCGGGTGTGATTGTAAAGAAACTACTCAGAGCGCTCGTGAGTCCCGTACTTGAAGCTGTAAGACGTTTTGAGCCCGTTTGGTTGACGCTCAGGTCGTTGAATGTCGCTGTCCCATTGGCGTTTGTTTGTTGCGAAAGCGTACCGGCGAGTGTGCCCGTCCCGGACGTCATGCTGATGGTAATGGTCACGCCTGACGTGGAGACATTGTTTCCGAAAGCGTCTCGGAGTTGCACAGTCACCGCAGGAGTTACCGGTTGGTTCGCAACCGTGGTTGTTGGTTGTTGGGCGAACGCAACCTGCGAAACGGCAGCGGGAGTAATAGTAAAAGCCGAACTCGTATCCGCAGTCAGTCCGGCACTGGAAGCTCTCAACGTGTACCCGGTTCCGGATTTGTTGATCGTCAAACTGTCAAATACCACAACACCATTCGTGGCGTTCTTGGTAAATGTCCCTCCAAGCGTTCCGCCACCCGGATTTGCAGCGATATTGATTGTGACAGAGTTTGTAGCACCATTCACCTTGTTACCCAACACATCCTGGATTTCAAGGGTCGGGCTGCTGTTTGATGGAATGCGCGTCCCCGCAGTGGTGTCTTTTGGTTGGTGTGTCCACACGACTTGGGACGGCACACCCTCCGCAAACACAACATATGTTGGAAAGCCGATTGGCGATCCGGCCAGGGTTCCCGTAATGAATGCCGTGTCAAGAGTTGTTGTTGACGTCAGGATCGAGGAATACCGGCCGTTCCCGCTGTCGATCACCGTGCTCAAAGAACCAAGCGTTGTTGAAAGAAGCACCAATCCGCCACTAGAGGGCACATTATTTCCGTTCACATCTTTCACCTGGACGGTGATCACGGATGTAGTAATTCCATTTGCTACGATCGTTCCCGGATTTGCAGATATCACCGAAGCTGCCGGAGTTGCCGGGCCCGGCGTAAACACAACAATCGCAGTGTCGATGATCTGGGTCGAGTGAACTGTTGCCTTCAATACCGCCTGACCGGCAGAGGTCGAAGATGTCAATGTCGCGCCATAACTGCCGTTGTTGTTGTCGACAATACCGGATACGCTTCCCAATGTTGTGGAGAGCGTTACAGTGTCACCCCCTGTGGTAATATTGTTTCCCAGATCGTCTTTGAGTGTGATGGTCACAGTCGAACTTGAGGAACCGTTTGCAAGGATTGACTCAGGAGTTGCGGCAACAAGGGATGTTCCCGGAAATGCCGCGCCGCCCTCACCTATTGCAAAATCGCTGAATGAGGTGAGTCCGGTGGCCTGCGTGCTTGTTGCCGTGCGCGTGCCGGTTGTTGTCAGCGACCAGAGCGGCGTGTTGTATTTTTTCACAGAAAACATATTCGTGTTTGCGCCTGCATCCACATCAGTGACGGCGAAGTTGAACGTTGCGTCGAACGTGGTGAATGCGATGCCGGTGTTCGTCAACGAATAATGCCGGTTGACGCTCCGGTTTGGCTTGAGGCCCGAGGCGCCGATGTTGGGATGATCTCCTGCAGTGGTCTTCGCTGCGAGAGTACCAGCGATTGTGACGTCTGCAAATTGTACAGTGACAGGAGAATAGATTGCCGCATCACCAATCTCAAACACTCGCGTTGTGGCACCGGTTGCAACATGCTTCTGGAGGTTCCCGAAGATATGTCCATTTGTTCTGACGACATTTCCGGTTGAGCTCATGGAAACAGTCTGTGCACCGGTGGAAAACAGACCATTGGTCAAAGCGAGAGTCCCGTTGATCGATACGTTGATCCCGCTAAGCAACGCGCCCGCCGGATTGTTCAACGTAAGATTGAAGAATGTGAGATTGCTTCCACTGAGTGTCTGGGGTGATGCACCGTTCATTGTGATGGTGCCGGTGGAGGGGGTGAATGTCCCGCTATTGGTGACATTACCCTTCAGTGTATGAGTGAAAGTTCCGGCATCCAGTGTTGTGCCACTGCCTATGCTGATATGCTCTTCGACAGTCCACGCGCCGGTTGCCGTCTTGGTTCCGCTTCCGGAAGTGAGAATGCTCCCGTACGGGAATGAAGGTACGGACTGCGCCGCTCCCCCGAACTGCACGGTGTTACCTGTTGTGATATATCCCCCCGTCGTGAATGTTGCGGTGGGAGAGAGAGTGCCGGCAACAGAAACTGTTCCGGTCGCGAGAGTGACGGAGTTGGTTGTGCGCGATCGACTGATCGTGAGATTGTTATAGGAAAAAACCGGAATCGTCTGGCCGCTGCTGCCATTAAAGTTCATCGTGCTTCCGGTGTTGATGTAGCTGCCAGACGTGAATGATGCCGCGGGGTTGAAAACACCGGCGACTCCGATGGTACCCGTTGAGGCGAGCGTGACATTACTGGTTGTTCGGCTTCCACTCAACGTCAAATTGCCGTAGTTCTCGGCACTCACCGTTTGTGCACCCGTACCTGCGTAGTCAACCGTGCTTGAAGGGCCAAATGTTTTTGTCCCGAACCCGGTGGCCATTCCGCTCGTGCCAGTGAGATTGAATGCAGCGTTGTCAGCAACTTCAAACGTTCTCGATGCGTTTCCAGCGATAGCAAAGCTGCCATTGTTCAGGATACCGCTCTGGATACGAAGGTTTCCGGTGACATTGGCCGCCGTCACTGCAGAACCAAGTGTTGCACCGCCGCCGTGCGTATTGTTGATGTGGAGATTGTGGTACGCAATGCCGCTGCCAAGAACAACGGTTTGGCCGGCTGCACTGCCATTGTAGTTGAACACACTGCCTGATGTTCCAGGCATGATTGTCCCGGTGGTATTCGCCAACACCAGATTGCCCGCCAGGTTCACTGTCCCTGTTCCTCCTCCTGTGCTCAAATCAATGACGGCAGTCTGGGGGACCGTGGTCGGAGAATTAAAGGTCAGGTTGCCGGCAATAGTCAGGGTTCCTGTTGTAACAACAACGCGGGAAAACCTTGTGGTGCTCGTGTTTGTTCCACCAATGGAGAGATTCCCGGAAATGATCGCCGATCCCTGGTTGATGTTCCAGCTGTTGGTAATTCCCGTCGTTGTGGGTTGGCCGACAGTTGCATTACCGTTAACGCTCAGAGTTGCCCCGGGACCATGCGAGAATGATGCTGCTGTCGCGCCACCAAGCAACGTCAGCCCGGCTGTGGTGTTGCCATTATTCATCGTGTAACTTGCACCGCCCGGAATGGAAAGTATCGGGAATGTTGTACTTGTTGACCCGCTGATGATCTTTGATGCGCCGGAGAGTGTCATCGTTGTTGCCCCACCGTCCAGTGTGCCGCCGTTGTTGGTCCAGTTGCCGGCGACTGTCGCATTGCTTGCAAGCGTGACAAGGGCGGGTGTGTTGAGGACGACATTTCCGAAGGTCAGCGCAGTGGTGGCAGTGACAACCGCTGTATCTGTAAACACTGCGTTGCTTGTGCTATTCAGAGTGAGTCCGCCGGTGGCGGAAGAAGTCAGGTTCCCGCCGAAATTCAACGTTGCATTGGAGATCGTGGTGAGAATTGGTGTCGCGGACCCTCCCGAGGCGAAGCTGTATCCGCCGTTGAAATTCATCGTCCCTGCGGCGGTGAATGCAAGGGTACCCTCGTTATGAACGACAGGTGTCCCGAAACTCAAAGAACCCAGGCCGACGGAGATTGCCGCAACCAATGAACTTGTGCTGGTATTTAAGGTTGTTATACCGTTGACCGTCAAGGATCCGGAAGTAACAACGATCGCAGAAACCCGCGTACTCGTGCCGCTCGTTCCCCCAAGGGTGAGATTTCCTCCGACCGTTGCTGAACCTGTGTTGATGTTCCATGCGGTGGTGACACTGGCACTCGGTTGAGTGATAGTGACATCTCCGGTGATTGTCAGAACGTTGCTGCCCGCATGCGTCAGTGAGCTTGCGGTTGCAGCTGCAGGGAAGGAGAGGGAGGTGGCAGAGGAACTTGTATTCAGCGTGTACGTTGCTCCCGAGGCCACAGCGACATTGGGGAATGTGGTTGCAACAGTTCCGCCTATTGCCTTTGCCGCTCCTGTGAAAGTAATAGTGCTGGCTCCACCGTTCAACGTTCCACCATTATTCGTCCAATTACCACCAACGGAGAGGTTGAATCCATTCAAATCTAAAGTACCTTGCGTAATAGTCACATCACCCGTTGCGGTGAGAGTCGCGGGAAGTGATATTCCGTTTGGATTGTCGAGCGTAAGGTTTCTGACCGTCGCAGGTAATCCGTCCCCGGTTACTTGGGGAACGACACCATTGTACGTGTAGTTGCCACCTGTGCTGTAGCTCCTCGCGCCAGTCACTTGAATGTTGCCGAGCGCGCCGGTTGTGATGCCATCCGGTGAGCCAATGCCCAGTGTGCCTCCGCTTGATAACGTGAAGCTTCCGTTGCCAGTCAATGCTTCGGTGCCGAGGTTGAGCGTTGCACCGCTGTTCACAGTGTAGTTGATCGTGTTCACTACCGTGCCGCCGTCGGTAAAGTTCTGTACACCGGCTTTAGCAAAACGAATTGCACCGCTTCCGGAAGAAGTCTCGGTGATAGTACCAGCCGTGTGATTGAAATCTCCGCTGAGATTCAGTCCCCCTATACCGGTGTTTTCACTCATGACGAGTGTTCCACCGGAAATGGAGGTTGTTCCGGCAACGTTCACGTTTGGACTTCCTGATCCCCCGGCGATTGAAAGCGTTCCACCCGTGAGTTGGAAATCGCCATTGAAGTTGATTGTTGTTGATCCTGTAGTCAGGCGAAATGTTCCGGTTCCTGTGTTTGCCACGAGGAAGGTGCCGTTCACCGTTGCGAGGTTTCCACCGGCGCTGATGATGCCGGTCTGGAAAGGAGCGTTCCAGGTGAAGTTGCTGAATGCTTGTCCAAGGCCGCCAGGTCCGGTAGCATTCGTTGTATAGCCGAGGACTTCACAAGTTGAACCCGCATTCCACGTCGCTGTGGGGATTGTCCCTGCTGTGGTTTTGAAGTTGTGCTGATACAATGACCCTGAGTTGAATACGAGAGTTCCGGTCGGCGTAATTGTGCCGGCATTGTTGACAGTGCCGTTGACAGTAAAATCAGTGCCGGAGCCGTTGGCAATGGTGAGAGTTCTGCCGGAGTCTACATTGACTTGACCACTTGCTGCTACTGTGACTTGGTCGACGCTCACGTTTGCAGTAACAGTAACCGTATCGGTTGGTTGAATGGTAATAACATTACTTGCGGATGTCGGTGTTGAAACAGCGGGAACCCAGGCAGATCCGTCGAAGCGTTCCCAGATGGCAATGTCGTTCCAATTTCCATTGGAAACCGATCGGAAATCATTCGTTGTTTGGCCGAAGGCAACGAACGAATGCAGGATGAAGACACACAGCAAGAGTATGGGGGTTCTAATCATGACAGCCAATTCGCCTCAAGAATGATCGGGGAAACGGAGACTTTTGGTTCCGGTTGTCAATAGTATAGTCAGTTTCTGACACCCTATATGTGACGCAGGCCAAGTTCAAGTCCCTCAATTCCCCCTTTTTGAACAAAAAATGATATCCTGCCTCCATTAAAACGAAAACCTGACCGAATCGTGGTCGGTCAGGTGGAAAGGGAGGTGGCATGGTCTCATTAGACAATCTTTGGTTGTGGAATCGGGACTATGAACTTTCCCCCCTTCCCGCGATATTCGCTTTGCTGTTTCATGATCTCTTCTGCAAAATTCCATGCAAGAATCAATAAATAGTCAGGCATGGTCTCGACAATCTTTGATGGAGGAACTATGGGAAGATGATTTCCTCCCATGTACCTTCCGTGTTTGAACTTGTTCAAGTCCGCGACATATTCCACAAGGCTCTTGTCAATACCAACGTAGGCAAGCATTGTTGTTGCCTTGGCCGCGGCCCCATAGGCGGCAATCGTTTTCCCCTCGGACTTGAGTTGTCTCAGAATGCGGAGGAGCGACTCCTTGATGTTTGCCACCCGCTGTGCAAAATCCTGGAAGTAGTCCATCCGGTCGACTTTTCGTTCTGCTTCCATCTTCAGTAGTGCGTGCACGGAATCCTTCACAGCTTCACGTGGTTCCACGAAGAGCCGGATCGTTCCGCCGTGAATAGGCACGCGTTTGATGTCATTGAGAAAAAGGCCATGCCTTCTGAAAAGTCGATCCAATGCCGTCACAGAGAAATAGCATAAGTGCTGATGATAGATGGTATCGAATTCACAATGATCGACGAGGTCAACGACATACGGTGCTTCAATCACTGCAACGCCTGTCTCTTTGAGAAGAATTTTAATCCCGGCCACGAAACCATTCAAGTCCGGAACGTGAGCGAGTACGTTGTTGCCAAGGAAAACATCGGCCCGCTTGCCTTCCTTGTCCCTGAGTTGGAGGGCGAGCTCCTTGGTGAAGAAGGTGTTCAGCGTTGGGATGCCTTCATCCTGTGCGGCCTGTGCCGGACCCTGCGCCGGGTCAATCCCGAGCACCGGGATTCCGCGCCCGACGAAGTTGCGCAACATGTACCCATCGTTGCTCGCTGCTTCTATCACGAGACTGGACGTGCTCAGCGCGCGGGTTTCCATGATGTTGCGCGCACTGGCTCCGAAGTGTTCCATCAGTTGTTTTGAAACCGAGGAGAAGTACGGATACTCTTCCCGGAAAAGGGTATCTGGCGATACACTGACAGTAATCTGCACAAGAGCACATGTGTGACAGAAGGCAAGGTCCAGGGGGGCAAATATCTCCGGCTTGCCCAACTGATCCTCGCGAAGCAACCTGTCTGCAAGTGGCGTTTCGCCAAACGAGAGAATTATTTCAAGAGTCTTGCTGCCACACGAAAGACAGGGGACGTCAATGGTACTCAAACAACCTCCGGTTCATAAATGGTATTTACATCGACGCCGCTTCGCGCACCCGCCATCGCAGCGATTCGTCAATCAGTCCTTTCCCGAGAAGCATCTTGATATGATCGATGCGCTTGTATCGGGGGCCTTCAAAATCGTCGAGCGTAAGCCCGACCTTTCGGTACGCGTCAAGCAATTCTTGCGCACCTTTGCGTGCATTCCATTGCGGTTTGAACTCCGGCAACGTACGGGCGATTTTCCCTGCGTCAACACGGTAACAGCGCTTATCGGGACCTGCGTCCTTTGCATACTCAATCCGGCACCCGGGGACGGTTTCCTTCACAATGTCCGCAAGTTCATGAATGCGGTAGTTGTCTTCATTACGCGCAACGTTAAAAGCTTCATTGTGGATCAGGTCAATGGGAGCATGAAGAACCGCGACAAATGCTCGAGAGATATCTTCGATATGCACAATCGGGCGCCACGGGGTACCGTCGCTCTTGATGTATACCTGGCCGGTGGTATATGCCCAGGCCACGAGATTATTCAGCACAAGATCAAATCGGAGTCGCGGTGAAACACCGAACGCGGTGGCGTTGCGGAGGAACGTCGGACTGAACTTTGAATCCGCCAGTTTTGAGACATCCTGTTCCACTCGGACTTTGGAGATTCCGTAGGGCGTTACAGGATTGAATGGTGAATGTTCGTTCAGGAGGTCCTCGCCGCCCGCGCCATAGTTGCTGCACGATGAGGAGAAGATAAATCTCTGTGTCCCGACCATCTTGCACAGCTTGGCAAGTCTCACAGAGGCAAGGTGGTTGATGTCGAAAGTGAGGTTCGGGTTCAAATCACCGAGCGGATCGTTGGAGAGTCCGGCAAGATGCAGGACGGCTTCGAATCCATCGATATCCGAGGCCTCAACATCTCTCACATCCTTGCGGATCTCGGGAATATCAATGATACCGTCACCAAACGATGAACGCTCATATAAATCGCTGTCAAGTCCGACGACGTCGTGTCCTTCAGCCACCAGCATCGGGGCAAGAATGGTTCCAATGTATCCTTTGTGTCCGGTCAGTAGAACGCGCATGTTAATCCTCCCAAATTTTCCATGGCGCACCGCCGTGCTGCCAGAGATCTTCTAATAGTTTCTTGTCTCTCAATGTGTCCATACACTGCCAGAACGAAGTATGCCTGTAGGCCATGAGTTGTCCTTCAGCAGCCAGTCGCTCCAGTGGTTCCTTTTCCCATTGTGTCTCATCACCATCGATGTACTCGAAGACTTTCGGTTCGACGACGAAAAATGCACCGTTGATCCAACCCTCACCGATCTGCGGTTTCTCCGAGAACTGGGAGATCTTGTCTCCTTCAAACACAAGATGCCCGAATCGCGCGGGTGGTCGGACCGCAGTCATCGTTACCAATTTGCCGTGTGAGCGGTGGAAAGCGAGAAGTTTTTTCAGGTCAACATCCGAGACCCCGTCACCCCATGTCAGCATGAAAGTTTCGTTGCCAATGTGTGGGGCAAGACGCTTGATGCGTCCGCCAGTCAGGGTGGAGATTCCGGTATCCACAAGTTCCACGGTCCAGTCGGGGCGTGTTCCACCCTGAACATCAACTTTTCCCGAACCGAGATTCACCTTGAGGTTACCGGTGAGCGATGAAAAATCAACCATGTATTTCTTGATGTACTCTCCCTTGTAGCCGAGAGCAACAACGAAATCTTTGTACCCGTAATGTGCATAATGCTTCATGATGTGCCAGAGAATGGGCTTGCCGCCAATCTCCACCATCGGTTTCGGCTTGATCTCGGTCTCTTCGGCGAGTCGACTCCCGACACCGCCGGCGAGTAATGCTACCTTCATTGACGTACCTCGTTGTATTGCTTGTGTTTCGATTGATGAGCCGGGATTTGATTGGCGGGAGGGAGAGAAGTGTGTGAATA
>CAZIHJ010000020.1:11824-13552 GCA_964538485.1 uncultured Chitinophagales bacterium
CTTTTGTGTAATTATACCCTGCTTGATGTAATTCTACCCGCCTTATCTGACGAGGAGCATCTTCCTGGTTTCAGTTACAATCACAGTGTTCTGATTGTTGAAAGCGTCGAACTTGTAAAAGTATACCCCCGAGCTTGCATTCTCACCCCGAGCGTTACGACCATCCCACTGTACAGTGTGTGCTCCTGCATTTCTGGGCTCTCTGACAAGTGTTGCAATTTCCCTTCCCGCAATATCATACACCGTCAACACGACAGCGGAGTTTTCCGGAAGCGTAAACCGTATTGTTGTGGAAGGGTTGAACGGGTTCGGATAATTCTGCCCCAGAGCATACTCATGTGGCACTCCCGCAAGTTCATCCACGTCTGATGTTGACTCAATATGGATGATGTGGTATCCGCCGTCAGGACTTATGCTCGTGTTTGCAGCTATACTCATATCAGCGGCAAGAACTCTGTAGTAAATCGAATCTCCGGGATTCACTTCCGATGAGGAGAGTGTGAATATCCCTGCATAGTTCCCTTGGTCGGTCGGCAGTAGCCGGAACGATCGTAGGACTGTATTCGCGCCGAGAGAGTATTCCACCCAGACGGAATCAACGCCAAAGTCATCGACAACTTCTGCGCTGACGTTCAACGGCCAGGAGTGTTGAGTACAAACACTCAAGGGAGTATGGAGAATTGTCGGCGCAACAGAATCAATTCCTGCCTGAAATTGATGGAAAGAAATGGGAGCAGCTTGGGGTGACTTCACCGCATTTCCCAGACTATCAACCACCCGGATGTAATATTGATATCGGGCCGGAAGCCCGATTCCGGGAATGTTTGAGCTGAACTCAGTTGCGGAAATCCTCTGCATCGTGGCACTCTCTGTGAAGTTTCCATTCACACCCCAGAACAGGGTGACGCCGTTGTTCCCAACACCATGTTGCGAAGTGACACTTATCTGCACCTCAAATGGTCCGAAGACATTCGTGGAATTAGTGATGGGTACGTGCGTGATATGTGGAATATATGCGTCAGGACTAATGAACCGCTTGACGGTTCCAAGCCAATACAGAAGGGTCTGCACATGGGCGCCGTTGTACAAGTCCCTGTCAGCCTGTATCAACGCGTGGGCATTATCCGGTGCGGTGGCTCCCGACCCCAGATACATGAAACTCTTCAGAACGAGCTTGTCAGTCACTTCACGACCAAGTTCTCCCCATATCCCCATCAGTGCCGCCGACCAGATTTGTCCGGCACTGTGAATCGGAAGACTGGCAAACGGGTACGTGCGGGGATCATTCAGAATCCGGCCTGACCAGAATGGATTGTGGCCGTCCCAATTGAATACCCAGTTATGATGATAGCTGCTTTCGTCCCATTGGCCCAGACTGCGTGAGTAGGATGCAGCCCAATAGTCACCGAAGCCCTCACCGAGAGCCCCACTTTCGCCGCCTCCCCAGGTTGGGACGAGGTTAAATTGAATGGCGTGTCCGTATTCGTGCCAGATAACGTCGGCATCTTCGGCGTCATCGACACCGCCTTCACCCCATGAAATCCAGTTGCCTGATGGACTGAAATGGGAATTGTCCTGGCCGTAGTATCCATGCGGATCAAGGCGTATCTGGCGCAAGGACGGAATGGAGAAACCCAGTTGTTCAATGTGCCGGTATGCCGTGCTGATGTGGTAGTACACGTTCACCGCTTCGAAGCCCTGCTCACTGCGGGTGAACAGAAAGCCGTC
>CAZIHJ010000020.1:13652-36259 GCA_964538485.1 uncultured Chitinophagales bacterium
TCGCCGTACGGCGATTCGTTTGTCAATTCAACACGATATGCCAGAAACCACTTGCCGTCTGTATGTTGATAGATCATCAACTCGGCGTTGTCGTGTTTGCCGATGCTGGTTCCGGTAATGTTCATGCTCTCGCGCGCATGAGCTATTGCCATTGCAGAAGTCATGGCCGGCCTCGTTGATGCGAGGCGAATATCGTTCCGGAAATTGTTAATCATCATCCCGACCTGATTGGAGGAATTCAGGCTCACAACGACATCTCCGCGAAATACAGGGATGCCTTCATGCAATTGTGTGAATCTCACATGTGTTCCGCCCGGGACACCGAGTACGGCATCTGTCCGCAGTTCCGAACTTGAATTACCATGTCGCAGCTCCGCTTGGCGTTCGCCGAGAAATGTTCGGGCCGCCTGTTCCGGTGTGCCGGTGTACGATGCAGAATTAATACTGTACAGTGCGCGGGGAATTCCCTGTGAGTCGTAACGGGAGGAATTCGTGTACTGCGACCGGTCCGGTATGTTGAGTTTCGTGCTGGCTTCGGGCTTGGAATAGGCAAACGCTTCCTCCGCGACGAAGTGCACCAGCATCGCCATGAGGAAACGTATCATTATCGTATTGAGCCCTTGTTTCAATGTGCTCGTTGTCGAATGTGTATAGTGAGAAAATCCGGCTTCGCGCCGTGCTTGATTTCGGTCAGACAGACTGAGTTACCAATGATCGAACGTGGGTACTACGGATAGCCTGATGTTCTTTCATGGTGATAAAATATAGGCGGGAATGGGACATGAAGCGGTGCGGACAATCACATGTCGGACCAGCGAATCGTGGGACGGATGTGCCTAAATCGGGGTATTGAGCATTCTTGAGGACTTTTGAGGAGCCATCTTCAGAGAAGTGATGAGGTTCACGATTTCCGTGATCGAAGTAAACCGATGTGAAACTACGAGATCGATTCCCATCTCAGACAGGGCGCTGACGTCGCTGTCGGGAATGGTGCCACCAAGGGCAATTCTGAGTGATTCAAGTCCGTAAACTCTGCGGAGCCGGACAAGGTCCTGAGCAATGGTCATGTGTGCGCCTGAGGAACAACTTACTCCGAGAATATCTGCGTCCTCTTCCAGTGCAGCTTTCATAAGTGCCTCAGGAGCAAGTTTGACTCCCGCAAACACCACCTCATGTCCGGCGTTCCGGCAGGCAAGGGCAAGGAGTTTTATTGCATTGTTATGTCCATCGAGCCCTGCTTTCCCGAGGATGATCTTCTGCCTTTCCAATCCCTGTTTCGGGAGAGAGGAAGATTCGATGCTGCTGAGATCGATCGCCATGGTGAAACGACCTTGCGTTGCGCGTTCCACTATCGCTGTCCATTCCCCGACCGTTCCGCCAATCCTCGCAAATGCGACCGTGGCGTTCATGATGTCGTTGCCCCTCTGTAACGAGAGGAAAAGACATTCCTCAGCAATGCGATAGGCAGTGTTATCGCGCTGCGCCCGCCATTGCCGCGTATCCTCGATTCTTTGTTGGTAGAATGATTCATCCCGAGCGGTGGGGGGTGCGAGAGTGAGCTGTTCAGAAAGACCTACGGGTTCCAGGAATCGGTTGATTCCTACAATTGTCTCCTCGCCCGTTTCAATCCGTTGCTGTCGCTCCAACATTGCCTTCGTCAACTCCACGGTGAGAAATTGAATCGAAGAAGAGTACCCTATTGCGCGCATATGTGCTGCAATGGATCGAGCGTCATTCATATACCGGTTAGTCAGTCCTTCAATTGTCGGATTGCCCTCGAAGATATCCGGATACTCGGCTATCTTTGATTCATGCATGAGTATTTGTTGTGTACGAAGACTCAGTGTTTGTTCCATTTGATCAGGCAGGGCGAGGGCTTCGCGGAATCCGGGAAGTTGCAGCGCATTGACGCGCGCATTGGCGGAAAGGAGTACCGGTAAGGCCTCAAGTGCCATTCGAACAATGTTGTTTTCCGGCTGGGAAGCGGCAAGAGAAAGAGAGCGCACCTGGCAGCCCGCACGAAACTTCACACCTTCAACCCCATATTCTTCTTGACACAATTTCGACCAGAGTTGGGCGTATGCCCGGACTTTGCAGATTTCCGGAATGAGTTCGATGCCGCTATTGATGAAGAAGGAAATACGATGAATGATTCGGGCAAATGCATCATCTGAAAGCTGCGGTCTGATATGATCGAGAACCATCAACGCATTGCCAAATGTATAACCAACTTCCTCCTGTGGACGCGCACCACTCTCCATGTAGTGGTAGCCGCACATATTGATGGGATTCCACTGCGGGACATGTTCGGAAGCGAAAGTGATAACATCGGAACTTAGCCGGAGCGACGTATCGGGCGAGAAGATACTTGTGCCTCGTGCAACAAATTCCTTCATCAGATCATTCTGCACGGTACCGCGCAACTGCTGCCACGGAACCCCCTTGCGTTCTGCAAGCACGAGATACAATGCGAAGAGGAACGGTGCAGTGGCGTTGATCGTCATGGAAGTGTTCACCTTGCCGACATCAATGCCTGCGAAGAGTTCTTCCATGTCGCCAATATGCGATACGCTGACACCGCACCCGCCGACTTCACCGCGTGCCATGGGGGCGTCAGGGTCGTAGCCGTTTTGTGTCGGCAGATCAAATGCGACGGAGAGTCCGGTTTGACCCTTCTGAAGATTCTCGTGAAAGCGACGGTTCGAATCGGCGGCGTTGCCGAATCCCGCATACGTCCGGATAATCCAGGGGTCACGGGAATGTGGCGGCGTCGTACTCATGCGTGGGGCTTCTTGGCAACGAGTTCCCAATAGTCGAGATCAAGAACCACGTTGGGATGATAGGTCTCTCTGTTGGATTGTATATCAACGGTCTTTACCGCAAATGCACTGTCCGGGCGGGGTGATTCATTCTTAAGGACAACAAGCCGCAATCGAAGCGCTCCATACGTCGCGGAACAATCGGCGCGTTCAAGTACTTCAGTGAAGGAATAGAGTGTATCACCGGCATATACAGGATGCGCATGCGAACCGGAGTTTACTGCTGCGATTCCCAGGCGGTTCTCGATGCCGTTGAATGCCTGTGCATAGCCGACAGACATGGGTAAACCGCCATAGACTAGTGGTGTCCCGCTCGTCAACAGTGTATCAAAGTGAACCCTTGCTGAATTCTGATACAAGCGCGTGAACGACATGTGATCTGACGAATTAACCGTCATACCATCCATGTGAAAGACCCGTTCACCCACAACGTAGTCGTTGAAATAGAACCTGCCGCCGGTGGCGGCAGGGTTCCATGGGTCGAGAGAGTGCAGCGAGAGCTTATCAACCGCCACCGAAGATGCCAGGATGGGGGCCGCCGGCTCGTGCAGATAAGACGTTGCACTCTCCCTATTCTTTTTGACCATCACCCAACGGGTGTATTCCAGAACAATTTGATCCCGCTGGTTTTTTCCGATGGTCTTTACATAGACAATGCCTGATTTCTGATTGCTGTTTTCCTTCAATCCGATGACACGGGCATGTGTTCTGATTTCATCGCCAACACAGACAGGTGTTCCCCAGACCATTTCGGCATAACCGAGATTTGCTTGTGCATTCAAAGAAATCTGCCGTACGGTTTGTCCCAACACTGTATGGAGGACGATCAGCGGATGCACGAGTCCTTGCGAGTCGCAGAACCTAGGCGTACGGTCACCGGTGAAAGCAATATATGCAACCCTGTCTGCATGGGTCAGAATGCGCGGGGTAGGACAATCAAACTCCTGTCCAATGGAAAAGTCCTCAAAAAAATTGTTCACTGACCCCTTGTTCGTCATTCCATCAATCCTTGATGAATTGTTGCAGATAGGGGCGGGCAATCACCTGCAAAGCAAGGACCTCCTCGGCGCCTTCAAAGATTGAGAGGACACGTGCATCAAGGAAGTATCGCGACACCGGATACTCCTCGGAGTATCCCATGCCACCGTGCAACTGCATTGCTTCGCGTGTAACCCATTCGGCATCTTTACACGCAAGTAACTTCACGAGAGATGCTTCTGTTCCGCCCTTCTCCTGATCCATCAACGTTGCGACGCGGTAGGAAAGCTGTCTGTTGGCCTGGATGCGTGCAGCCATCTGCGCGAGCTTGAACTTCGTCAGCGTGTAGTCGGCAAGGTGTTGGCCAAACAGTTTGCGAGATTTTACGTAGGAGACTGCCGACCGGAATGCTGCTTCCATCACGCCGATTGCGCGCGCTGCGGTTTGAATCCGGCCTCCGGCAAACCCCTGCATTTGCAAATAGAATCCCCGCCCCTCCTCGCCGATCAGGTTTTCCCGGGGGACAAAATAGTTCTCGAATGAAACGGAAAAGCTGTGCATGCCCCGATATCCGATGGTGGGAATAGCGCGACCTTCAACCATTCCACCGTCCGGCTGAGTGTACTTGAAGTGATACTCATCGGTTGAATTCTGCGGCTTTTCAACGAGGAACAGGGAAAGACCCTTGTGACCTGATTCTGCTGAGCCGGTGCGGGCAAGGAGACAGAACACGTCAGAACGCCCTGCAAAAGTTACCCAGGTTTTTTCTCCGTTGATGATATATCCGCCTTCAGTTTTTGCCGCGGTGACTGCAACACTGGCAACATCAGAACCGGTGTTGGGTTCCGTAACCGCCACACAGACCATTTTCTCTCCGGCGGCAATTTTTGGCAACCAGAACTGCTTCTGCTCTTCAGTTCCTCCGGCCAGGAGGGCTTTGGCACATATTTCAGGGCGAGTGAGCACACTACCGCCGGCACCAAGGCTGCCGCGACTCAATTCTTCTGTTGCAATGATCATGACGAGATGATCGGTGAAGATCCCGCCATAGTGTTCCGGGATGGAAATGCCGAAGACCCCAATTTCTCCAAGCTGTTTAAGTATGTGTTCCGGAATGATTCTATCTTCACGATGAGTGACCTCCGCAATCGGGGCAATGACTTCATCGGAGAACTTTGAGAACATTTCCCGATAATCCACATGTGCTTCATCAAGTGCCGGCGTTCCGGAGAGATCACGATCACGTTCGAGGACCATGTCCCCGAAATGTACCCACGCTGCGGTGGTGGTATGCAGTCGCAGATGATTGGCCATCTCGAACAATTCCTGCAGGGGTTCCAGAGTTGGCAGCCCGAAGTTGCCATACTCGAACTGCATGTGTTGAGCGAGTCGGACTATCGATTGTGAAACTGAAAGAACAATGAGTTGACGTTCAAATTCTCCAGACTGTTCTTTTTCACCATACCCGACCAATGCCTCGGAGGCCGCGTGTTCGGCGAGGAAGCGCGCAAGCTCCATCGACTGCATCTGTGCGGAATTGAACGCCTCGGACTTGATGTCGCCGCGGGCGTGGATTCTTCGGGCAAGGTGTTCGCCAATAACACGAAGCGCTTCTTTCTGAACCCGTACTGCCCGGCTCATAAGGGGGATGTGATGTGATTTCACTCGTGGTCTTTCTTCAATCGTGGGTAACAATGCGCGCTCCGTCTGTTGTTTATGTACTACCATGGTGCCGACCAGGCATTACATTTTGGGCCGGCACTATCGGCAAGGAATGTCCCGCATGCCGCGTCGCGAGTTTCTCCTGTGCGGAAACGGCCTCGCTACACCAGCGGAGATCTGTAATCGGCAGGGGGAATCTGCTGGACAAATGTTGATTCGAACTCCCGCGAATGGACGGTGTTTGAGTTCTCAGTGAACGCATTGGTGCCTGTTCCTAGGAATTGATTCTGAAAATCGGGAAATACGAACACTTGCCGTCCGCATAATCTCTGGCGAGTTCCGGAATATCGTCGAACGAATACTCTCGATGTCCGTTCAAGTGAGGCATCCATCCGGTGTCTTCTGCAAACCTGATCGCTGTCCGTCCCTGCGGATAACGCGCGTAGTGGGTATGCACATGTTGATGCCTGCTGATGCACTCCATTGCGCGCATCGTTGAAATAGTCATTCCGTGTTTCCATCCGGCCGTGGTGACGACGCCCTGCCGCGCCAGCGCCTTCAGAGTGGCGCGAATGACCGGTGAGCCCACATAGTCGATAAAAATGCTCACGCCAAGGCCACCTGTTCGCTCATGCACGATAGAGAGAAATTTCTGTTCTGACGCGAGATACAATTTCTTATAGTCCGGATCCGTCCGATACCGTTCTTCATCGAAATCAAGGTCGGGGAATTGCCGCCGATCGACGGGATGAATACCCATGTGCTTGAATTCGCATAACCGGTCATCGTTCGCAGAGAGCATTGCAACACGGCAACCACTGAACTTCGCCAACGCGAGTTCTGCATACGAGACTCCCCCACCCCAACCCCACACGTGAGGTGCCGGACAATCTTCTTCGGTCATTTGAATACGCCAGACCTTGTATGCGAGGTTCCAGTTGGACCAGGCAGTAATGTACCTGAGGGAAAAAGCCGCCCATTGTTGTGGTGTGAACTGGGTGTCTTCAGGAAGTGCGATGACCTGGTGTTGGTGTAATTTTGTCTGCCGTGCGAGGAGACCGATGGTTCCTTCGGCATCATAGCCAAGAATTTTTTCCGGATAGCCGAACTTGTCCCACTTTCCGTTGCAGAAGAGGAGGGCGATGTTACCGGGCTTCACAGTTGTTACTGCGCTACCGCATTTCAGAATGCGCACCACCCCGGCGTTGCCGATGACCACCTTTGGTTCATTTCGTTGGATACAAATATCAACCGGTCGGCGGTCGAGCGCGTGGGACATGTTACCTTCCCAGCAGCCGTAAAGCGGTTCTACGAGGACTTCCTGTTCGTTGATATCATCAAACGTGAACGGTTCACGTTTTAATTCGGCAGGTTCGCCCCCTTTGATGGACTTCCCGGCATGTAGCACCCATGCTTCCGTGGTGATCGACATTTGTGGCCCCCTATTGAAAGAACTGATCCAGATACTACGACAAGTGAATCTCCGACGAATCGTGGTTCCAAGGTCGGCAACTACGCGGCAAATGTAAGTGACATAGGGCAACGAAGGTGAGGTGGGTCAGGGAAATATCCCAATGGAAAAAACACGAAAAGGGGAGTTCGGGCGGGCGATTGTTGCATTATTGAATTCCAAACCGTATTTCCGTAGCTTCATCCCATGGAAACAGCCGGAAAACATACTGACGATCTTTCACTGAACATAGATATTGTCCAAAAACTGCTGATAAACTTCATCAGGGATGAGATTCGCAATGCCGGATTCGAGAAGGGCGTTCTCGGTCTCTCCGGGGGGGTCGATTCTGCTGTATCGGCGAGTTTGGCGATGCATGCTCTCGGAAAGAAAAATGTTCTGGGCGTCATCATGCCATACAGAACAAGCAATCCTCAGAGTCGATTGGATGCTGAAGATCTCGCTGCACAACTGGGTATACGAACCGAGGTGGTCGACATTACACCGATGGTAGACGGGTATGTGAGTCCAATGAAAATAACAGACCGTACACGGTGCGGAAACATCATGGCGCGCCAACGAATGACTGTCCTGTACGACATCTCATCACGCGAACACGCTCTTGTTGTTGGTACGAGCAACAAGACGGAGATTTTCCTGGGCTATGGTACCCTCTTTGGCGATACCGCTTCTGCAATCAACCCGCTTGGCGATCTCTATAAGACCCAGGTGTGGCAGTTGGCGGAGTCCCTCGGTGTACCGGAACCGATTATCAAGAAACAACCGTCGGCAGATCTGTGGAAGGGTCAGACAGACGAAGAGGATTTTGGGTTCTCCTATGCCGAAGTTGATCGACTGCTCTATTTTATGATCGATGAACGTCGTAGCGTAACCGAGCTGGTGAACATGGGGTTTGAGAAGAAATTCATTCAGCGCGTACGTTCAATGGTTCGGAAGAACCAATTCAAGCGCCGGCTCCCGCTGGTGGCAAAGATCTCAAATCGGACAGTGAACGTCGATTTTCAGTATCCGCGTGATTGGGGTATATGAGTGAGTCCATCAAGCCCGGTGCGCTCTATGTCGTGAGCACTCCGATTGGGAACCTGGACGACATCACATTGCGGGCAATAAGAATTCTTGGCACAGTTGATCTCATCGCCGCGGAGGATACACGGACAACAAAGCACCTCCTCGACCATCTTTCGATCACGACTCGCATGGTCAGTTACCATGACTATAATGAAACACGTCGTGTTCCCCAGTTGGTAAACCGCTTGAAAGAGGGGGCGGCCGTCGCGATAGTCACTGATGCCGGGACGCCGGGGATTTCCGATCCTGCATATGCGATTATTCGTGGAGCGATTGAGCACGGCGTTGAAGTTATTCCCATCCCTGGCGCAAGCGCCCTGTTGGCGGCTCTCGTAGCGTGCGGTTTACCAATAGATCGATTTGTTTTTGAAGGTTTTCTTCCCGTAAAGAAAGGTCGGAAGACAAGGTTGGAAACATTTCGCACAGAGGAACGAACCATTGTTCTGTATGAATCCCCTCATCGAATCATGAAAACGCTGTCAGAGTTGTGCGAACACTTTGCCGGGAGAGAAGTTGTTGTAGCGCGGGAATTGACCAAGAAGTTCGAGGAAATACAGCGCGGTAAATTGAGCGATGTTATTGATCGGCTGCGCGGCAAACCCGTCCGGGGCGAGTATGTCATTGTCTTGGCCGGTGCCGGCAAACAAATCAGAAAGGACGCCTCAACACTTGCGTAAGGTAAAGAAAGTGGTTGTTGCTGAAAAGTCGGTAGCCGGTAGGCCGCACCGGTTCTCCGGAACCTTGCACCCACTGGTGTATGAGGTGAATACTCGGCTGCTCTTGAATGAACTCTCTGCTCAATCAGGCAAACGAATCACACTCGCAACCGTTCCCGATCATGTGCTTGATGAATGGGCTGATCTGCATTTTGATGCTGTGTGGTTGATGGGTGTGTGGACAACCGGTGCAATCGGACTGGAAATGGCGCGTACACATCCGGGGATGCTCGATGAATATAGAAGAGCCCTCCCGGATTTTTCTGCAAATGATATTTTCAGCTCACCGTACGCGGTCAAGGCATACACGGTTTCTCCGGCTCTTGGAGGTAACAAGGGATTACTCGGATTACGGAAGAGATTGGAGAAAAGAGGAATCGGTCTCTTCCTAGATTTTGTATGCAACCACACCGCCCGCGACCATGCCTGGGTGAAGAAAAACCCGGAGTTCTTTGTTCGCGTTGATGCCCGCGCCGCCAGTGAGCAACCCGACATGTTCTTTATTCCGCCCTCGGCAAAAAAGATTGGCATTGCCTTCGGCAGAGATCCTTACTTTCCGGGCTGGACAGATACTGCGCAGTTGAATTTCAAACACCGCGGTATGCGCTTCGCGTTGATTGGCGAGCTTGTCGCCATCACTGATCTCTGTGACGGCGTCCGTTGCGATATGGCGATGCTTGCTCTTGAAGAGGTGTTTGACAAGACATGGCAACATTTGACTAACGACAACACTCTTGAGATGGCAAGAGGGGAATTCTGGTCGGAGGCAATCGATGCTGTTCGTTCAAAACGTCCGGAGTGTATCTTTATTGCGGAGGCGTATTGGAATCTTGAATGGCAATTACAGCAACTTGGTTTTGACTATACGTACGACAAAACACTGTACGATCGATTGTTGAAGGAAGGGGCGAGTGCGGTGTACGATCATCTCAAAGCCGATCAGGAATACCAGAGACATTCTCTCCGTTTCATTGAAAACCACGACGAACATCGCGCAGCACAAATTCTTTCCAGTGAAGCATGGCATTGTGCTGCGGCGACAACGATGGCAACAGTCCCCGGTATGGTGCTTTTCCATGAAGGACAACTCGATGGGCGCCGGACAAAACTCCCCGTGCAATTGGGGAGAAGACCGGCAGAGCCGGTTGTTCCGCAAGTCAGAAAGTTCTACGAGAAACTGCTCTCAGCAATCTCACACAGCGCGATTCAACGCGGTAGCTGGACGCTGCTGACAATTCGCCCGGCATGGCAGGAGAACCAGAGTTGGAACAGCTTCCTCGCGCATTGGTGGCAGAGAGAAGCAAATCAGGCGGTTCTTGTGATCATCAACTATGCACCATTAAGTGGTCAATGTTACGTCGAATTGAATCTGGACCTCATGGAGGGTTCCACCCTCGAGTTTCGCGACACGATGGGCCCTGCCATGTATGTCCGTGAGCGGTCGTTGATTCATGCCAAGGGAATGTTCTTTGACCTTCCTCCATACGGCTTGCATGTTTTTGAGGTCCGCCCTATCCGCAAATAGCTTTTCCAGCCTTTTTATTACCCCTGTCTATTGTCTGACTGCGTTATCGGGATTTTGTAATGCAAGATCATGGGTGACAATTTTGTGCTACGCCTCTTGACTTTATAGTACGAACTGCTATATTATTAGCACTCGTTATGTATGAGTGCTAATCCGCTCAAACATCCCTGTAATTCGTTGGTAATAAATATGTTAACTACCACAAGGAGGTAAGTATGAAAGTGAAACCACTCGCCGATAGAGTAGTAATTAAGCCATCACCGGCTGAAGAGAAAACCAAGGGTGGAATTATTCTTCCTGATACAGCGAAGGAGAAACCAGTCGTCGGAGAAGTCGTCGCCGTTGGCCCCGGAAAGGTCTCAGATGACGGAACCAAGATCGCGCCAGAAATCAAGGTTGGGGACAAGGTGTTGTACGGCAAGTATTCAGGAACAGAGATTATCATTGAAGGAACCGAGTACTTGATCATGCGCGAAGCGGATATCTTCGCAATCATGTAATTCGTTTGAGAGCAAACCAAAAGTAAAGGAGAAACACATTATGGCAGCGAAGATCATTCAATACAATAGTGAGGCTCGTTCAGCTCTGAAAAGAGGAGTGGACCAGCTTGCTGATGCAGTGAAGGTGACTCTCGGCCCCAAGGGTCGAAATGTCGTTATCGACAAGAAGTTTGGTGCACCGACAATAACCAAGGATGGCGTAACCGTCGCAAAGGAAATCGAGCTGGAAAACCCGCTTGAGAATATGGGTGCCCAGATGGTGCGTGAAGTCGCGTCAAAGACCTCGGATGTTGCTGGTGACGGTACAACAACGGCAACAGTTCTTGCGCAAGCAATTGTGCGTGAAGGTTTGAAAAACGTCGCGGCCGGCGCAAACCCGATGGACCTGAAACGTGGAATCGACATTGCTGTTTCAAAGGTCATCGAAGGTTTGAAGGAATTGAGCAAGCCTGTGGATAAGACCAGCAAGAAAGAGATTGCCCAGGTTGGTTCCATTTCGGCAAACAATGATACTATCATCGGCGATTTGATTGCAGACGCGATGATGAAAGTCGGCACCGATGGCGTGATCACAGTGGAAGAGGCGAAGGGTACGGACACGAATATCGAAGTTGTCGAAGGCATGCAGTTCGACCGGGGATATCTCTCGCCGTACTTTGTAACAGACGCCGAAACGATGGAAGCTTCCATTGAGAATCCAGTTATTCTCATTCACGATAAAAAAATCTCTTCGATGAAGGACCTGTTGCCTATTCTCGAGAAAGTGGCACAGACCGGCAGTCCGATTCTTGTTATTGCGGAGGATGTTGAAGGAGAAGCGTTGGCAACACTTGTAGTCAACAAACTTCGCGGTACCTTGCGCGTGACAGCGGTGAAGGCCCCTGGTTTTGGCGACCGTCGTAAGGCAATGCTCGAAGACATTGCCACTCTCACGGGTGGTACGGTCATCTCGGAAGAACAAGGGTACAAGCTTGAGAACGCAACGCTGAGCTACCTGGGTCGGGCAAAGAAGGTCGTCGTCGACAAGGACAATACCACAATTGTCGAAGGCGCCGGAAAGAAGGAAGACATCAAGAAGCGTATCAATGAAATCAGGGCACAGATTGAGAAAACCACATCTGACTACGACAAGGAGAAATTGCAGGAGCGTCTTGCAAAACTCTCCGGTGGTGTTGCAGTGTTAAAGATCGGTGCCGCGACGGAAGTGGAGATGAAGGAGAAAAAGGCGCGTGTTGAGGACGCACTGCATGCTACTCGTGCAGCCGTGGAAGAGGGCATCGTGCCGGGCGGTGGAGTAGCATATATCCGCGCTGCAGCGAAGCTCGTCAATCTCAAAGTGGCCAATGAAGATCAGGAGACGGGGATTGAGATTGTCCGGCGCTCTCTTGAAGAACCTATCCGCCAGATCGTCGCGAATGCCGGCCTTGAGCCCTCTGTTGTTGTGAATAAGGTAAAGGAAGGCAAGGACGACTACGGTTTCAATGCATTCAGTGAGCAATATGAAAACTTGATCAAGTCGGGTGTTATTGACCCGACCAAGGTTGCCCGCACTGCATTGGAGAATGCGGCGTCTGTTGCCAGCCTGCTCCTGACAACAGAAGCAACAATTGTTGAGAAGCCGGAAGAGAAAAAGGCTGCGCCTGCCATGCCACACGGCGGCGGAATGGGCGACATGTACTAAGATCGTCGCGCCAAAGAGACAGAAATAAGAACGCCCCCGGCTGTTCCTCGCCGGGGGCTTTGTATTTTGAACCAGTTGCCGTATTGTAGTGTTCAACAGGCAGTTCATTTCACAAACATTGGTTTGAAAATGCGACTTGCGCTCATCATAGTTTCTTTCTGCACATCTTCTCTCCTTGCAGGGGAACATCCGAATATGTTCCTCAATTCCGACGACATCGAGTCAATAAAAAAGCGACTTGTTGCAGGGGAAGAGCCATGGAAATCTGCATTTGACAGCCTGATACGTGCCGCTGATGTGGCGTTACTTGATACTGCTGTCTACAGTGTAACGCGCACCGTACCATCGAATGAGTCAGGCTACTTTGTAAATGACTTTGTTACAGAAAGGCCATATACCAAAACAGACGGAGTTATCGATCCGGAGGTTGATCGGCGCGACTATCAGGCAGC
Organism: uncultured Chitinophagales bacterium; assembly: GCA_964538485.1. GTDB lineage: Bacteria > Bacteroidota > Ignavibacteria > UBA10030 > UBA6906 > JBJXHC01. The sequence goes on from CAZIHJ010000020.1 coordinate 26,525, forward strand.
AATTGCCCTTTGTAAAGCCGTCCGTGATTTGGGGCTTGCGTATGCATTCACGGAGGAACCGAAGTACGCCTCCCGGGCGATTGCACGCATACACTCATGGTGTGTCGACCCGGAAACCCGTATGCGTCCGCATTTCACGAATCATCAATCGAAGATCGAACTGTGTATTACAATTCCTGGAATGCTGTATGGAGCCGACCTCATCCACAATTCTCCTGCGTGGGATTCGTTGAGCAGGCAGAAATTTTATCAATGGGTGGACACTCTGGCAACAGGCGCGACACAATGGGCCGAGAAGAATAACTTCGATACATGGCGTGTGTTGCTTGTTGCCTCCGCGGGTGCTTTGCTTGACCGCGACGATCTTCTACAACATGCTTTTGAGCGCTTCACGACGAATATCAATGACATGATCATTGGAGACCCTGTCCCGGAGAACTATTTCGCCGGAGAGTTGCCCGCAGAACGGCGACGGACCAAGTCTCTCTTTTATTCGCTCTATGCTCTTAGTGCCATGACGCAAACAGCAGAGATCGCCCGACATAGACAAACAGAGAGTCTCTACGACTATTCTGGTACCGGTGGGAAGAGTCTCAAACTGGCATTGGAGTATCACGCACCATATGCGGCAAATCCGAAGGCATGGCCCTACAAGCAGATTGAGGAGTTCAAGGGCGAGAATTGCTCGCTCTTTGAACTTGCTTATGCATACTGGAAGGATGAGAAATACAAGGCGATAATCGATCGGTGGGGCAGGCCGATGTATGAAGAGCGTGTTTTGGGGCCAACCACCCTGACCCATTCACGGTAAAAAAAAGTTGTCGGCACTATTGACAATTCTATTTTGGCGTGTTATATTGGAAACGAATTATACGAGAAACGTTTCCTTGTGAGCCGTATTTGTGCCACAAAACTGGCATTGAGCGTATACACCGGAAACCAATAGTACTGTAATAGTTTTCGTAGAGGAGCTTTAGTAAAGTGACGGATATAACCAAAGAACGCATTCTGGCTTACACTCAGGAGAGATTCCGCACTGAGGGGTTTGCCAAGATTTCAGTTGATGACCTTGCCACCTCACTCGGCATGAGTAAGAAAACCATCTACAAGGTCTTCTCGGGTAAAGAGGATATCGTCGAGCAGATCGTGAATAGGAAGATGGGAGAGATTGCCACAAATATGGATCGGATTATGGCCGGGCCGGAGAGCTTTGCCGGGAAGTTACATGGCCTGATGACATTTTTGGGAACACTGGTTGGTCAGGTCGGTTTTCCTATGATGCAGGATGTGCAGCGGCTTCTTCCTCATCTCTGGAAAAGAGTCGAAGAGTTCCGTGCGAAGAAAATCATCGCAACCTTCGGAGGGCTTGTTGATCAGGGTATGCGCGAGGGACTTATCAGACCTGAACTCAACAAGCGTCTCTTCCTGTTGGCGTACGTCAATGCGATCCAGCAGATCATGCAACCGCCTGTGCTTGCGTACGAGTCCTTTTCTGCTCGCGAAGCGATCCAGGGAATCATCGAGATATTTTTTAATGGCACGATGACGGATGCAGGACGAAAACAATTTGAACAGTTGCAGCAACAGCAATCATTTCTCTGAGGAATCACACATATGCACCATATTGTCATTGTCCTCGTATGTGTCATCGTCGTTGCAGGCTGCTCCGGAAACGATACGGGGAAGATCGAAGCCTCCGGAACCGTAGAGGGAACAGACGTCACCATCAGCGCTGAGACGACGGGCAAAGTCCGGGAGGTGAGAGTGGAAGAAGGAACGCGTGTAAAGGCGGGCGACACGCTTGTCATTATTGACGACACGGACTACCAGATTCAACTCCGGCAGGCCGTTGCCAATGAGCAGGGAGCAAGTGCGCAATACCGGCTTGCAGTGGCGGGTTCACGAAAGGAAGATGTGATTCAGGCTGAAGCAGTGTATAGAAATGCCGAAAAGGATTACAAACGAATACAGGTGCTGCTTGCTTCGCAATCTGTGACGCAGAAACAGTTCGATGATGCCGAAGCGCGGTATGTTTCCGCGGAACAAACCTATCAAAAACTTGTCCATGGCCTGCGGAGCGATGAGATCGTTGCGGCAGGAGCACGACGAGACCAGGCACAAGCCCTGGCTGACCAACTGCGGAAAAAGGTCCGCGATTGCAGCATCGTCGCACCAATGAGCGGTATGGTGACGCTGAGGGCTGTTGAAGTAGGGGAGCTGGTGAATCCGGGCGCCGGTATTGTGCGCATTACGTACCTGGAAAAAGTCAACCTCACTATTTACATCAACGAGACTGACTTGGGAAAGGTACAACTTGGTCAAACAGCAACAATTAGCATTGATGCCGATCCTGAAAAGAAATATGCCGGCAAAATAGTCTATATCTCGCCGACGGCGGAATTTACCCCGAAGAACGTCCAGACGAAGGAAGAACGAACGAAGCTGGTTTTTGGGGTGAAGATAGAAGTCGAAAATCCGGACGGTGCCCTGAAGCCCGGTTTGCCGGCAGATGCCGTCCTGAACACAAATCCCGGATAGCCGTCATCCCTATCCGACCCGGGTCCTCGCGATGAACACTGTTATTCAAATATCTCAGCTCTCAAAGTCCTTTGGTCCAATCAAAGCAGTGGATCGTATTTCCTTTGACATTCACCGGGGAGAGATGTTCGGCCTTGTGGGTCCGGACGGCGCCGGCAAAACCACGACATTAAGAATGCTGTGCGGTATCCTTGCGCCAACATCCGGGTCGGCATCCGTGCTTGGATACGACATCGTGCAGAAGGCCGATGCGGTCAAGAAGGAGATCGGGTACCTCTCCCAACGGTTTTCTTTGTACGGAGACTTGAGCATCGACGAGAACATTGAATTCTTTGCCGAGATCAACACAGTGTACGATTTCAAGAAGCAGCGCGAAGAACTGTTGGAATTCACGCGATTGATGCCGTTCAGGGAGCGCCTCGCCGAGAAGCTCTCCGGCGGGATGAAGCAAAAATTGGCGCTGGCGTGTACTCTGATTCACACTCCGAAGATCATCTTTCTTGATGAACCAACAACAGGTGTCGACCCGGTCTCGCGTCGCGATTTCTGGAAGATCTTGCAGAGCCTCCTGAAACGCGGAATCACGATCGTCATGAGTACACCATATCTTGACGAGGCCGAGCGATGTTCCCGCGTGGCGATGATGGATAAGGGAAGAGTCTTGCACGTTGACACCCCGGCGAATCTCAAAAGAACAATGAAAGACGAAGTGCTGGAAGTTGTCTGCGACCGCGTGCGCGATGCATCCGGGGTGTTAAAGGCTCATCCGGAGGTCAGGGAGGTACAGGCATTCGGCGACCGGCTCAACGTGATTGTCCGCAATGCCGCCAGTGACGTTGCTCCGATTCTCGATACACTAATGCGTGAAGGTGTGACAATTACTAATTGGAGAGTGATCGCTCCTTCGTTGGAGAATGTCTTCATCTCTCTCTTGACACAAACGGAATACAAAGAGGCCCAATCATGATGAAGGTTCTCGTCGCCGTATTGGCGATGAACGTGGCGGCTTTTTCCCAGAACACAAAGACGTTGACGCTCGGTGAGGCGGTCAGTATCGGACTGAAGAACAACAAGCTCCTTGTGGTTTCTGCGGCGAAGGTTGCGGGCGCCGGGGCAAAGGCGGATGAAGCGAACACAGCCCTGCTCCCCTCTTTAAAATTCGAAGGATCTTACAGAAGATTGAGCGACGTTGAACCCTTCGCTGTCACCGTGCCGTTTTATCCTGATCCCATCGAATTGTCACCCACGGTACTGAACACCTATAACCTCCGCGTTGGATTGCAGCAACCGCTGTTTACGGGCTTCAAACTCTCAAGCAATGCCCGTGCAGCAGAATATCTTTTCGGGGCGGCGGTTGCCGACCATAGGAATGACAAGATGGATATGATTGTGGCCATTACTGCTGGCTATTGGGGACTCTACCAGGCTGTTGAAACAAGGAAAGTCGTGGAAGACAACATTACCCGGTTGCAATCTTATCTCAATGATACAGAACAGCTTATGAAGGCGGGGCTTGCCACACGCAATGACCTTCTGAAAATCAAAGTGCAGATTGGAAGTGCCCGGCTGAATCTGATTGATGCATCAAACGACATCCAGAATGCAATGATGAACCTCAATGTCATCCTTGGTCTGCCAACTGATACTGAACTTGTACTTGCTGATCATCCCGGCACCAACACTGATTCTCTCTCCGGGAATAAAGACACATTTATTACCCGGGCGATGACCGATCGCGCGGACCTGCAAGCAATGCAGTTGCGTACCGAGGCATCGAAAGCCGGACTCAATGCGGCCCGGGGGAATTGGTGGCCGCAGATCTTTCTGAGCGGGAACTACTATTACAACCGTCCTAATACGCGTTACATGCCCTCCCGAGACGAATTCAAATCCACGTGGGATATTGGAATTGTCATGCAATTCGATATCTGGAATTGGGGTGCGACGTCGTATCAGTCGGAACAAGCCATGGCGGTTGTAACACAGAGCGAACTACTGCTGGCCCACGCGAGAGACAATGTGTCTGTGGAGGTCCAACGCCATTTTCTGTCAGTCAACCGGGCAGTGGAAAAGATTGCTGTCGCGAAACTGGCAGTGGAGCAAGCAGAGGAAAATGTGCGCCTGACAAACGAGAAATACCATAATGGCCTCGCGACATCATCAGAGTTGTTGGATGCTGAACTCGCTGTGCACCAGGCCCGAGTACATCACACAGGGTCTCTGGTGGAGTATGAAGTGGCCGGAGCAAGGCTGAAGAAGGCGGTCGGCGGTGACTATGAGTGAATCCGCGATTGAAGTGCGTGACCTGACGAGGACATTCGGGAAATTCACTGCGGTGGATCATATCAATTTCACCGTCAACCGCGGTGAGATATTTGGATTCCTTGGTGCCAACGGAGCCGGAAAGTCCACCACGATTCGCATGTTGTGCGGACTTCTTCAGCCATCTTCCGGTACGGCGATCGTTGACGGGTACGATATCAAATCGCAGACAGAACAAGTGAAGCAAAGTATTGGGTACATGTCGCAGCGTTTCTCTCTGTATGATGATCTAACCGTTGAACAGAATATCAGGTTTTACGGAGGCGTGTACGGGTTAAAGAACTCGCATCTGCAGGAGAGATTGGAATGGGTGTTGAAGATGGCCGATCTGCAGGGACGGGAGGAGAGTCTGACAAGAACCCTCTCCGGCGGTTGGAAACAACGACTTGCCCTCGGGTGCGCAATCTTGCACCAACCCCGCGTTGTGTTTCTGGACGAACCGACCGGAGGAGTTGATCCCATTTCCCGTCGGAATTTCTGGGAGCTTATCAATCAGCTCTCGTCTGAAGGGATCACGGTTCTCGTCACAACGCACTTTCTTGACGAAGCCGAGTACTGCAACAACATCATTCTCATCAATGCAGGCAGACTCATCGCCGCCGGCAGTCCGGGAGCACTCAAGACCAGATATATCACCTCACCCATTCTAGAGGTCCGGTGCGATAATGTTGTCGAAGGACTGGAGGCCATTCGCATGCAGCCGTGGGCATTGGAAACCTCGGTATTCGGTACGTCGCTGCATGTAATGGTGAAGGATGAAGAAGGCGGGCGCAGTCAGATCAACGAAGTTTTTCACGCAAACGGCATGTCAGTCAGCTCAATTGAGCGCATTGTGCCGTCGTTGGAAGATGTGTTCCTCTACCTGCTTGAACAGGAGAACAAGGACGTCGTAGCATGAACACGTTTCGCTCCCTCAAACCAATCATTGTAAAGGAATTCCGTCAGATCCGCCGCGATCCCACCTCGCTCGGGATGCTGCTCGTTCTTCCCGCCGCCCTGATTATTCTTGTGGGGTATGCGCTGAATTTCGATGTCAAGCATATCCCTCTGGTGATTTTTGACCAAAGCAAATCGTCGGCGAGTCGGGAATATCTCGAACGGTTCAAGCATACGGAGTATTTTGATCACCGGTATGACGTTTCAAGTTATGATGAGATCGATGAGCTCTTCCTGCATGGAGAGGCAAAAGCAGCGATAGTGGTGCCGGTGACTTTTGCACGGGAATTGGCGGCGGGGCGGAATGTGAACGTGCAGATATTACTGGACGGCTCTGATGCAAACAGTGCCTCTCAATCCGCCAACTACGCATCGCGCATGACCATTGAGTATTCATCACACCTTGTTGCATCGGCGATGCAACGTGTCGGACGGACTGCATATGTACCGGTGGATTTTCAACCGCGTGTGTGGTACAACCCCGATCTTCTCTCTTCGCAATTTCTCGTGCCGGGATTGATTGGCTTCATCCTGGTGCTTACAGCCGTGGTATCAACTTCCATGACCGTCGTCCGGGAAAAAGAACGCGGCACCATGGAACAGCTCATGGTATCGCCATTACAGCCGGTCCACATTATTCTCGGGAAAACCGTTCCGTACTTGGTGATCAGTCTGTTCGCGGCGACGGCAATTCTCATATTGGGGTATGTGTTGTTTGACATTCAGGTGAAGGGAAGCCTGTTACTCCTCTATGCGGCCATCGTTACGATTATTCTCGGCGCTCTTGGTCAGGGACTGTTGATCTCTACCATCACGGATTCACAACAAGTGGCGTTTATGGTTTCCGTGTTCAGTTCCTTGCTGCCATCATTTCTCCTTTCGGGTTTTATTTTTCCTGTGACAAGTATGCCGGTTGCCCTTCAGGTCATGTCCAATATAGCTGTGAACAAGTTCTTCCTTGTTATTGTCAGGGGGGTGATGTTAAAGGGAGTCGGTTTCGGCGCGGTATGGGAACAATTTGTGTTCATGCTGATCTTTGCGGCGGTAACGCTTGGGATCAGCACCAAGCGAATGCAAAAAAGGACGTTGTGAAATTGGGAGTTGGTGAACGCTGAACAGTGAGAAAAACAACAATGCATGACAAACTGCAAGTGATTCTTGAAATCGTGAAGAAGGAATTCTACCAGATTCGCCGTGACAAGCGCATGCTGGCAGTCTCTATTATGGCGCCTGTCCTACAGGTCTTGCTTCTTGGGTATGCCGCGACAACAGATATCCGAAACACAAACCTCGTTGTGTGTGACATGGACAAAACCGCACAAAGCCGTGATCTTATCCGGCAGTTTACCAATACAACCTACTTCATACACAAATACTCGGTGGATGTTCTCAACGACGTTGATGACTACATTGACAACGCAGAAGCGTCGATTGCGATTGTCGTACCACAGGGATTTGGGCGACAATTGCTTGCAAGGCAAACCGCTCAAGTGCAGGTGGTGTTGGACGGAGCAGATGCAAACTCGGCCAATATCCTGCTCGGATACGCGTCGCAGATTATTTCCTCGTATTCACAAGAACTGCTCGTTGAATATTCAGGTCTTTTGCACGGCCACCGTATCGGTCTGGTCAGGCCGGAGCCGCGCATCTGGTTCAATCCGGACTTGCTCAGCTCAAATTTTATGGTCCCGGGCGTTGTTGCCCTTGTTCTTATGATTATTACAATGACGCTTACGTCACTCGGCATCGTTAAGGAAAAAGAAATTGGAACATTGGAACAACTCATGGTGACTCCCATCAAGCCGTATCAGTTGATTCTGGGCAAGCTCATCCCGTTCATCATCATCGGGTTTTTCGATATGGTGATAGTCCTGGCGGTGGCCCGGTATTGGTTTGAAGTGCCGTTGGTGGGAAGTGTTCCGCTGTTGTTCGGACTGAGCGCGTTATTTATTTTGACGACGCTGGGACTGGGGTTGTTCATTTCCACGATTTCAAAATCCCAGCAACAGGCCATGCTTATTGCGCAGTTTTTCTTTTTTATGCCGTTCATGTTTCTCTCGGGGTTCTCGTTCCCGATTGCCAACATGCCTGAAGTGATTCAATACGTTACGTACCTGATTCCACTGCGTTATTTTCTCGAAATTGTTCGGGCGGTGTTTTTGAAAGGGGCAACGCTCAACGAACTCTGGCCGCAAGCAACAGCGCTTGCAGTGTTCGGTGTTGCAATCCTCTCACTGAGCGTAATGCGTTTCCAGAAGAACCTGGGGTGAGAGTTACTTCAACAGAATCATCATGCGCGTTTGGGTGTATCCTGCGGTTTGCAGACGGCAGAAGTATGAGCCGCTCGTCAAACCGGTGCCATCCATGCGAACCCGGTGTTCACCGGCGTCCATCTCCTGATCAATCAGGGTCACGATCTCCCTTCCAAGGGCATCATACACCTTGAGCGTCACCCAATTGCTTGTTGTTTGTTGGTAGACAATAATTGTACTCGGGTTGAATGGATTTGGAAAATTCTGCTGGAGGTGAAACAATCCCGGCATTGCATCTGACGACGGGTCAATGGCAGCCACGCCTCCGTTGTCCGTATAAAGCATCACCGCTTCCTGAAGATTGCCGCCGCATATGTAGCCTTCCTCCGCCGACACGAAGAATGCATCTGTGAAGGTGGTGTTGTCAGGCAGACCGGTGAAGGCGGTGTCCCGCCAGGATTGGCCCCCGTCAGTTGTCCGGGCGAAGAACGGTCGCAACTCCCGTGCCCCGGGTTGAACATCCTTTACGCCGTGCAACACTCCCGCCATTGAACCCTGCGTAAACTCGATGCCTTCAATGATAGCGTCAGGTGGTGAGTACGAGAGCTGAAGCCAGTTCGAACCGCCGTCTGTCGTCATACAAACCACGCCGACACCCGATAGACTGTTGGTTCCTGTGACGTATCCGATCAGAGAAGTGGGAAACGCAACGTCAGTGAAATTATTCACGTCAGGAAACTCAACCGACTGCCATGTTGCACCACCGTTTGTGGTTCGGATAATGACGCCTGCAAAAGCCGCCTCTCGAATTCTGTACCCGACAGCTACGCCGTGGTCGGCATCCGTAAACACAACATTACGAAGCAACACAATCGAATCCGGAGTTGTCAGGATTGACCAGGTGTTGCCTCCGTCGCTTGTGCGTAACATGCGTGCAATTCCGAACGAAGGTGATGCATCTGCAGTAACGTAACCGAGCGAATCGTTGACGAACGAAGAACTCAAGAGATAGAAAATTCCCTCAGGCAAAGAGTTCCGGACTGTCCAATGCAAACCGGCATTTGAACTCCTGAGAAACATCGCATTGTAGCTTGCACCATTGACAATTCCTGTTCTGGCCAGATACCGTTCTATTCCACGTCCGAGCAAGCTGCGATCGATACGCGCAAACCCTCTGGAAATGGTCGCGCCGGTAACATTGTATGCGCCGAAGGCGTACGCTGTACCGTTATCGAACAACTCCACGGAAGTAAGTGAACGTGTCGAATCCGGCACGCTCACAAGTACCCAGGTATTGCCGCTGTTTGTTGTTGCAATCGCCTGACCATTGAGTGTAACCTCCGAGGCTGAATAACCGCTTGCAACGCCGAGGGTATTCTCAAAATCCAGTGAAAGCAGCATTGTCACTTCATCAGGTACGGTCTGATTGACCCACTGTGCCTGCGCGTAACAGCAGTAGAATACCATCAAACAAGAAAACAGCGATCTGACGCTTTGCGACATTGTTCTCTTCGAAATTAGAAGTAAGCACGATCTATTGTTTTCATTGTACACAGGCACGCACATAAAGTCAATATTAGTTCAACTGGTTCACCTGTTGACACTGTCTGGCACAGATGGTAACTTCTGATCAGTCCACTCTTCAATACCTTCAGGGTTTCTCAATATGAATCTTCTGCGCTTGTGG
>CAZIHJ010000021.1:0-19103 GCA_964538485.1 uncultured Chitinophagales bacterium
TGCTGACACCTATTAATGAAACTATGGCACAATGGACGATCTCTCTGACAGATTAGCACAGCCCTTGACTTTCCTGGTTCAATTGGGTATCATCGTGCTGGCCAAATGAGAATAATCCCCCACATGGCAAATCGTTCACCCATCCGCCCTCCGCACCACATCTCCACCTCTCCGGTCAGGGAAGCAGTTCGTTTCCATCGCAATGAAAGGAAGGGATCGTATGCTTGCTGAGCAAGTCCTCAGGAAGGGTCTGAGAACACGCGTGTTCGGAACCAAAATCTTCGCATTCGACTCCATTGATTCCACCAACAACTGCGCAAAAGCTGTTGCAGGTTGCGGCGCAATTGAAGGCACCGTCGTGATTGCCGAGAACCAAACCGACGGTAAAGGACGACATGGCAGACTCTGGCAGGCGAACCCCAACGAGAACCTGATGTTCTCATTGGTTCTACGGCCGAAGCTTTCACCGGAGGCATTGAACCTGCTACCACTGTGTGTTGCTGTTGGCGTTGCTGAAGCAATCGAGCGGCAAACAGGACTGAAGGTGGAGTGCAAATGGCCGAATGATCTTCTCATCAATAAGAAAAAAGTCGCCGGAATTCTGATCGAAGGGTCTGTGAAGAAAGGTATTGTCGAGCATGTCGTTGTTGGTATTGGAATCAATGTGAACCAACAGGCGTTCGGCAACGAACTCATCAACAAGGCAACCTCGCTTCGATTGGAGTCGGGAAAAGAACTCGACCGTCCCGGGCTCTTCAAAGAGGTTCTCCATTCTCTTGAGAAGACCTATCACACATCCGCCGGAACTGCGTTTCAATCCATTGTCCCCCAATGGCTATCGCATACCACCATGATCAACAAGAATATTTCCGTGTCCCTTCAGGGAAACGTCATCTCCGGGGTCGTCAAAGGACTAAGCGCCGAAGGGGGCCTCATCCTGCAGTCGAATGGGGACGAAAAAACCGTTTTCGCCGGCGATGTCACCGTCCTTGGCGTGTAACACTCCTCCCCATTTGACTCCTATGCCATAATGTTGTTGGCGATAGATATCGGAAACACTCACACAGTGATCGGAGTGTTCGAGGGGGGCACCCTCGTCGCCGAGTGGCGCATGACAAGCTCGCCTGACCGAACCTCTGATGAAACCTGGTTATCCGTTAGGGACTCATGTGCTGAGGTTGGAATAGCACTCTCCGATATCGCCGGAGTGGGCATCTCTTCAGTAGTTCCCGACCTCACCAAAACATTCGAAGGCATTGCCCGAAAGTATATCAAGACAGAACCAGTGACGGTCAGTGCAACCCTCGATTTGGGAATCAAGATTCATTATGCCGACCCGAACACATTGGGAGCCGACCGGATTTGCAATGCAATTGCGGGATACAAGAAGCACAGCGGGCCGCTGATTGTGATAGACCTTGGTACAGCGACGACCTATGACGTAGTAGCAAAGAACGGGGACTTCCTTGGCGGAGTTATCACTCTCGGCCTCGAATCCACTGCTGCAGAGTTACACCGCCGTGCAGCGAAGCTACCGCGAATCGAGCTGCAGTTTCCAGAAAACATCATTGGCCGTGATACCGTTTCGGCAATGCAGACAGGAGTGATGTTCGGTGCTGTGGACGCAATGGAAGGAATGATCCGGCGGATCAAGGGGGAACTGGGCACCAATGCAACGGTAGTTGCGACTGGCGGCCTCTCAGCCCTGATAGGCGGGAGGACAAAAGTAATTGATCACTTTGAGCCGTCTCTCGTTCTGGAAGGTGTGAGATTGATATGCGAGCGGGTTAAGGGAACGAAACACAGTTGAACGAGAGTGAGGACGAAGTTCTCTCGCCCTCGACGGCTCACAGGGCGACGGAACGTCGCCCTTACGCAAAGTCAGGTCGGGATGCTCTCGCTTTTCAAACTCACCCCCCGCCTGCACTTCCGCCTTCACTCCGTTCCGGCGGATAAATCGTTCCGGCGGGCAAGCCGGCCCCTCTCTTCGATGACCGGGGCGCAAACAGGGCTTGATGAATCAAGCCCCTACACCGCTTTGCCATGGTTTTTTTCACCATCCCATGAGGACGGGACTGGCGTCCCATCCTACAATCGCCCTTTGGGTTTATTTTCTCAGATAGAAATTGTTGCGCAAGGGGTTGGGACGATGGTGCATCGAAATCGCAAGGGTGGGGTTTCTCTCGATCTGGACGGCTCACAGGGGCAACGGAACGTCGCCCTTACACAAAGGTGTATATTGGTAAGACTTACGGCGTCCCGAATATTCCCACGGACGCTTGCGCAAGCTCTACGATTGGAGTGAAGTAGAGTCCAAGAAGGATCGTTGGCACCAGAAGAATAAGTATCGTCGCGACCTGTAGTTTCCCCACCCCAAACTCTCCCCCGGCTTGTTCTGACGGGCGCAAGTACATATTCCTGAACACGCGCACGTAGTAGTACAGTGAGATTACGCTGTTGAGCGCCCCAATCACGGCCAGCCATATCCAACCATCATTAATCAATGCTGCGAAGAGGTACAGCTTGCCGATGAAGCCGGCAGTCGGAGGCAGGCCTGTGAGAGAAACGAGGAACACCGCCAGAGCAAATGACAGGAATGGTGCTTTTGCCGCAAGACCTTTGTAGTCTTCGATATCTTCGCTGCCGGTTTTGTTGGCAACCAGCATGACGATGTAGAATGCGCCGAAATTCATAAAGAGGTAGACCATGAAGTAGACCATGATGGCTGCCAGACCTTCATTGCTCATCACCACAACACCCATCAACATATAGCCAGCGTGCGCGATACTGGAATAGGCGAGCAGCCGCTTGAGGTTGTTCTGCCAGATGGCCACCAGGTTACCCAGTGTCATGGTAAGGACGGAAATCACTGCCACGATCAGATACCATTCAAAACCCTGAATGGTCGCCCAGACGCCCGCTGGAAGGGTTGCAACACCCGAATCGAGGAATGTCACCTTGAAGAACCGTATCATCATTGCAAAGCCGGCGGCTTTGGAGGCAACCGAAAGAAATGCCGTAATGGTAATCGGCGCGCCTTCATACACATCAGGCGTCCAGAAATGGAACGGCACAGCGGAAATCTTGTAGCCGAACCCGGCGAGCGTAAGAATCCCGGCAATCAGTAATGCAACACTGCTAACCGACCCCGTGACGAGCAACTGATTGATTGCGTAGAGATCAAGGGAACCTGTCAGACCATAGAGAATCGAAATACCGTACAACATCAATCCCGATGAGAGAGCGCCATAGATGACATACTTGAGCGACGCCTCACTGGAATCCGGCGCCTCTCGTGTATAACCGGCCAGGATATACGAGGAGAAACTCGACAGTTCCATGGCGAGATACATCATCAACAGGTTGCTTGCTCCGGCCATCAGCATCAGGCCGAGCGTAAGTCCGGGCAGCAAGGCATAGTACTCACCCAACTTGCGACCGGGCGAGTTCAGCTCGGAGGAACCCAGTGAGAACACCGTGACGATAATCGCGGAAAGAAGAATTACAAGCTTGAAGAACAGTGCGAATGGATCCACAGCGATCATATTACTGAAGATCGAGATGTCCATTCCTTGCTGGCCAAGCACCAACACTCCGGTTACGACAAATCCAACCATAACAACAGCCGCCACGACAACCGACGTCCGTTTGAACATCAAGTCAGTAATGATCGCCACAAGCAGAGTGACAGTTAACGCCAGCTCCGGAGCAAAATACCCTATATCTTTGAGAATCAGTTCGCCCATGGTGCTTAGTTTATCCCCATCATGGCTGCTTTACCGGCATTTTGCAAAATCTCGGCGAGATGGTTGAGTGATGTGTTCATCAGGTCAAGAACCGGAGACGGATAAATACCCAGGAAGATCACAATCACTGCAAGGGGTACCAGCATCACCATCTCACGCCCATCCATATCGGTCAGGTTCTTCCATTTCTCAGGTAACGTACCAAGGAAGACACGTTGCAACACCCAGAGCATATAGCCCGCAGTCAGAACAATGGTGATTGCGCCGATAATCGTCAGCCAGCGGAAGGTTTGGAATGCACCGAGCAACGAGAAGGCTTCACTGATGAAGCCACTGAGACCGGGGAGTCCGAGAGCAGCAAAGAAGGCGATCACCATGATGCCCGAGTATTTCGGCATCTGGTTCATCAATCCTCCAAACTCATTCACGCCGCGTGTATGTGCACGATCATAGATCACTCCGACAATAAGGAAGAGCATTGCGGTGATCGTTCCGTGATTGAACATTTGGAACACCGCACCCATCATCCCCTGTGTATTCATTGAGGCCATGCCGAGCACAACAACACCCATGTGACTGATACTGGAATATGCTATCAGTTTCTTAAAATCCGTCTGGGCCATAGCAACCAATGCGCCGTAGACCATGCTGATAACACCGAGGAGGGCAAGGTGCCATGAATAGTGCACCATTGCATCGGGGAACATGGGGAAACTGATGCGTAGCATGCCATAGGTGCCAAGTTTCAGCAGCACCCCCGCCAGGATCACGCTGATGGGCGTTGGGGCCTCAACGTGAGCATCCGGCAGCCAGGTATGGAATGGAAAGATCGGAACCTTAATTGCGAAACCGATGAACAGTGCAATGTACGCCCAATAACGCCACGTGGTATTAATGCCTGCAAGCAATGAATCCGGGGCGAAGTTCCCGGGATCCATCATCGCCAGCATATTGAACGTATAGATTTTCTCGAGTCCGTCCATTCCGCGCTGTGTTGCTTCGGCCACAGAAAGCATGGCTCCGGAGGGATCCAGATACACATTCACACTGAAGTACAGTGCGATCATCGCCAGCAACATCAACACGCTTCCGAACAAGGTGTAGAGGAAAAACTTGATCGCTGCGTATTCCCGCCGGGGTCCGCCCCAGATGCCGATGAGGAAATACATCGGCAGCAGCATGACTTCCCAGAAAACGTAGAACAGGAAAAAGTCCATCGCCACAAACACCCCCATCATACCTGTATCAAGTAACAAGAGGAGGGCAAAATATCCTTTTACTGATTTTTCAATATTCCAGGAGGAAATGACTGCGATGAAACTGATCAGCGCAGTCAGCAGCACCATCGAAACACTGAGACCATCGATACCGAGAAAGTATTCAATGTGTACCCGACCGAACCAGGCAACACTCTTGATATCGATCCATGTAGCCCTTTCAACGAACTGCATGCCGTCAATCGAGTTGATGCCGGCGAGACTCTTATCGAAGTTGAGGGTAACGACAATCGCTGCGATCAATTGAAGTCCGACAATCCCGAGCGATGTCCAGCGAATGGTATCCCTCCCATCCTTGGGAAGGAGGAGAACAACCACCATTCCAAGAACCGGGAGGAATGTCACCCAGCTCAGAATACCGATACCAAATAATGGAAATTCCATTCAGTCTCTATCCTCCTTACGTGCAGAGAAAACCGCGTTCCGGCTAAACCAATCGAAACACAAAATAAAAGATCATTACACCGACCACAACAAAAATAAGATATGTCTGTACTTTTCCAGTTTGAAATTTCCTGAGAATCAACCCGGCAAAACCCGAGAGATACGCTGTGAGGTTCACGAATCCGTCAATCACAATGGAGTCGAACTTGCCGCTCACAAATGCCACGGCCTTCGTTACCGAACCGCCACCGTTCACCACGCCATCAACAATTGTTCCGTCGAACCATTTCAACATGTTGGTGAATGCCAGCGTCCCTCCCACCACAACACTGTTGTACAGCTCATCGAAGTACCATTTGTTCAGCAGGAACTTGTGTATTCCGGGCATACTTCCTGCCACGGCATCGGCGTTGATTTTCTTCCATTGATACGTGGCGAATGCCATGAGAATACCGAGCCCTGCAACGACCAGGGAAAGTACCATCGCTGTCGAGTGGGAATGGTGCACGGCTTCTTCAAAGACTCCGGTTGATGCAGCCGCAACCGATGCCGGGACAACCGTTTCCGGGCGTTCGGCTGCCTTCATTACCCACCCTTCGGCTGCGCCGAAAGGATTCATGCTGAAGACAAAGAATAACGACAGCACAGCCAGAATCATCAATGGTACCGTCATGACTTTCGGTGACTCATGGATATGATCGAGTCTGTGCGGGTCTGCATGCTTGCCATGGAATGTTAATATCACCACGCGGAACATATAAAACGCCGTGAGTCCGGCGACAAGGAAGCCGACAATGGGAATGATCATGTGCCCGGTGAGCCCGTTGAACGCCAGAGTTCCGGCCAGGATTTCGTCTTTGCTCATGAAGCCGGAAGTTAACGGCACACCGGATATCGCCAGCGTGTAGATGATAAATGTCCAGTATGTTACCGGCATCTTTGCCTTCAACCCGCCCATGTTACGCACATCCTGCGGATCGGTATGGTGATCATGTGCATGGTGCAAAGCATGATGCATTCCGTGAATCACAGAACCGGAACCGAGGAAGAGTCCGGCTTTGAACATTGCGTGTGTGACCAGATGGAAGAACCCCGCTGCATACGCGCCAACACCAAGCGCCATCACCATGTACCCCAACTGACTGATGGTAGAGTACGCCAGCACTTTCTTGATATCGTTTTGCGCAATGGCTATGGTGGCCGAGATAAAAGCGGTGATTGCCCCGATGTATGCGATCACCGTGAGCGCTTCTGCGGTCATCAATGGGAATGTGCGGGCAACGAGATAGACGCCCGCAGCAACCATGGTTGCCGCGTGGATCAAGGCACTGACTGGCGTCGGGCCCTCCATTGCATCGGGCAACCAGACATGGAGCGGAAACTGCGCCGATTTGCCGATGGCTCCACAGAAAATCAACACACCCGCTGCAGTCAGCCATCCTTCACTTCCGTACGGGATGGTCCCGGACTTGATTCCCTCGAAGATTTCATTGAGGCCAAACGTGTGGAACGTGGCAAACAGAATCATGATGCCGGCGAAGAACCCGACGTCGCCAACGCGGTTCACGATGAATGCTTTCATGGCCGCATTCGAGGCACTCTTCTTCTCATACCAGTGTCCGATGAGGAGATATGAGCTGAGACCGACCAATTCCCATCCCACATACAGCAGGAACAGGTTGTTGGCCAGAACGATCATCAACATTGAGAACGAGAAAATACCGAGGTACGCAAAGTACCGGCTGTACCGGATGTCACCATGCATATACCCGATGGAAAAGAAATGCACCAACGTGCTGATGAGCGTGACAACAACGAGCATGATCGCCGTCAAATTGTCGATGGCAACACCGAGCACGATTTTGAGCGGGCCGATGCCGGGGACATTCTGGAAGTCCACCCAAGTGAAATTCAGCGAAAGGGTTTCGTCGTGATAGTGGGTGAGCTTCTGCATCAACACCGTTATGGCAAGCACCAGCGTTGTCGAGATAATCGCAGTTTCAAGCCAGTCACCCTGCCGTGGCAGTTTCTTGCCGAAGAAAATCATCAGCACGAAGCCGAACAACGGCAACAGGAGAATCAGTATGGAAAGGGTGAGAAGTGATTCCTGGGACATGCTATTCTTTCAAGTTGCTCACTTCATCAATGTTGACCGTCTGGAACCGATGATAGATATTCAACACGATGGCTAATGCAATTGCCGCCTCTGCGGCAGCGAGAATAATGACAAACACGGCGGCCGCTTGGCCGTCCAGATTGACACCGCCGTATCGCGAGAAGGCAATCAGGTTGATGTTGGCAGCGTTCAGGATCAGCTCAATACTCATCAATACGAGAATCGCATTCCGGCGTGTCATCATACCGTAGAGGCCGAGCGAAAAGAGGAGTGCGCTAACGATCAAGAAATGCGCGAGCTGTACATTCGGCAGCCATTGGAAAAATTCCCTCAAGAAGGTCTCCATTTATGCCTTCCTTTCCCGACGCGAGATCATCGCTGCACCAATCAACGCCACCAAAAGCACAACCGATGCAATCTCAAACGGCAGCAAGTAGCTCGTCAGGAGCATCTCTCCGATCGCGGGCGTGGTTGTGGTGAGCACCGACGCCGGCGCGTCAACGGTTTTCCATGTAGAGTAAAACATCCCGCTCAGCGAACCTGCAACGAGCGCGACGACAAGCAACGCGGGCACTGTGTGCACGGTGCCTGTCTTCAGATCGACATTAATTACCTTATTAGTGAGCATCACGCCGAACAGCAGAAGGACAAGAATACCACCGACGTAGATCAGAACCTGGGTAACGGCAAGGAAATCCGCGCTGAGGAGAACGTATAACCCAGCCACTCCGAAAAAAGTAAACAGAAGGGAAAAGGCCGAATACACAATGTTCTTCGAGAAGACCACAATGAAGGCCGAGAAGACTGTTATGAAAGCAAAGAGATAAAAAACAATATCAAACAATTCCATACGGCTACGATTTACTTTCGGGATTTGTCGAGGGAGTCGATCCGCCAGGCCGCGGTAGCGGGGGAAGCGGTTTACGCGCCGGTGGCGGTACAGCCCCACCCGCCGCTGCAGGCGCAGGTGCAGCGGCTTTCTTTGCGGCTTGTTCTTTTTCGTACACCGCAAGCTTTGCCTTCACAGCGTCAATTTCCGCCGGTGTCATGGTGGAATAATTGTAATTCAGGTCCTGACGTTCATACTCCGAGAATTCATACACGTCCGTCATCTTGATACACTCGGTCGGACAGGGGTAGACACACAATCCACAGTAGCAGCACTTTGCTATGTCAATATCGAACACCGGAACATACAGGCGCTTCTTCGTTCCGACGGATGTCTGGCCCAGGTCAACATCAGGTGTGGACTTCAACGTTTCAATCGTGATGCAGTTGACAGGACAGGCCATAGAGCACTGGTCGCAGCCGATGCAATCATCCATGTTCACATAGAGGCGGTTGCGTGCGCGCTCCGGCAGCTTTAACTTCACGTCGGGGTACTGAATGGTCACCGAAGGCGTAAACAAATGCCTCCACGTTATCCTCATCCCTATGAGGACAGTCGAGATGCCGTCCCAAATATTCTTGAAATACCTACCCATGCACGATCCTAGCTTCCTTGTGCCAGCATAATCCACAATCCGACACCAATAATCACGACGAACGAAAACGGGATCAACACTTTCCATCCCACATACATCAATTGGTCAACGCGCAAACGAGGGAGAGTCCACCGCAACCAGATTTGCACAAACACAAAGCCCATGCCTTTCGCGATAAACCAGAATGCCCCCCACAGCGGACCGGACATGGTATCACCAAACGGGCTGTTCCATCCGCCGAGAAACATGGTTGCTGCAATCGCTGACACGGCAAACATGTTCGCATACTCCGCGAGGAAAAACAGCGCGAACTTCATTCCGCCGTACTCGGTGTGGTACCCTGCCACAAGCTCGGACTCAGCTTCCGGAATATCGAACGGCGTACGGTTCACCTCAGCAAGCGAAGCGACAAAATAGATCACGCCGGCAACAAAGAGGAGAGGGAATTTCTGGAAGACGAACCAATTCCAAAACCACCCCGACTGTGCCCTGTTGATTTCCTGCAGATCGAATGAGCCGACCACCATCACCACAGCGAGTAACGACACTGCAACCGGAATCTCATAACTGACGATCTGCGCAGCAGAACGCATTGCGCCAAACAGCGACCATTTATTGTTGGATGACCAGCCCGCCATCAGAAGGCCGATAACAACAACGGACGAGATTGAAAGAACGTAGAAGAGCCCGATATTGATCTCCGCCCCGATATAGGCGGCGCTGAACGGAATCGCGGCAAATGCAGCATACGATCCGAGGAAGACCACAAACGGTGCGAGTGTGAACAATCGCCCGTCAGCCGCTGTCGGCACGATGTCTTCCTTTTGCATCAGCTTAAGGATGTCGGCAATGGTCTGGGCCCAGCCATGCCAGCCACCAACACGCATAGGTCCGAGGCGATCCTGCATGTGCGCTGAGATTTTCCTTTCCCACCACACTGCAAATAGTGCAAATGGAATAATCCAAAGCAACGGCACAAACGCCATCAACACGTAGACCAGAATCTCGTTCTGCAATATGTCGATGAGAAGTTCTTTCATCTCACGGTGTGCATATGATCTTTACGTGTTTGCACTGTCAGTTTAGAGGTTCGGGGTTGTTGATTCTGGATTCTCACTAATTGCTTGTTGATTGTTGCTGATTGTCGTAGACCCGCCGTGATTCAACTTTTGGCGGGATAATTGTTTTTACCTGTCCACTTCGCCAAGCACGATATCAATGCTTCCGAGAATGGCAATCACATCGGCGATCATCGCACCGCGGGACATTGCCGGAAGCGCCGAGAGATTGACGAAACACGGGGACTTCACTTTTACGCGGGCCGGGCTTGTTGTCCCATCCGCCATGATATAATAGCCCAGTTCACCTTTCGGCGTCTCAGTGCGAACGTACAGGTCGGCGGCATCCGGCCGGATACGTTTCGGAACGGCCGACTGCACATCACCGGCAGGAATTTTCTCAATGGCCTGCTCAATGATATTCAGGCTCTGCTCCATTTCCTCGACACGCACCATGTAGCGGTCCCAGCAATCCCCTACTGTTCCCATTCTTCCGCGTCCGACAGGAATATCAAAATCAAACCGATCATAAATGGAGTACGGGTCATTCTTACGAAGGTCCCACTTGATGCCGGAACCACGCAGCACGGGTCCGCTGACGCCATAGTTAACGGCGACATCAGCAGGCAAGACGCCTACGTTCGCTGTGCGCTCCACAAAGATCTTATTATACGAGAGCAGGTTGTTGACTTCCTTGATGTTGGGCCGGAAGTACTTGCAGAAGTCACGCACCTTTTCGACAAAGTTCGCCGGCACATCATGCGAGAGTCCGCCGATCCAGATGTAGTTATACAGAAGGCGTGCACCACACGTATGCTCGAAGATATCCAGAATGCGTTCACGGTCACGGAAGCAATAGAGAAAAGGAGTGAACGCTCCGATATCCATGCCGTACGTACCAACGGCAATCAGATGACTGCCAATACGGTTCAACTCCGCCATAATCACGCGGATGTACTCCACGCGCTCAGGCACCTTGATCTTCAGGAGTTTTTCGCACGCCACAGCGTACCCGAAATCATTGTTCATGGACGCGATATAGTCCATCCTGTCGCAGTACGGAATAACCTGTTGATAATTGGTCATGTACTCAGCGTGCTTCTCGAAGCAGCGGTGCAAATATCCAATGTGCGGAATCATATCCACCACCACTTCACCGTCGACAACAAGTTCAAGTCGCAGCACGCCGTGCGTGGAAGGATGCTGGGGGCCCATGTTAATCACCATCTCTTCCGATCTCAACGCCCGACCGAACCCGGGAATGGTTGTCGGCCGAACGCTCGTCTCTTCTATTTGGGCTATTGACGTCGTCATTAGTAGGGGACTTTCATGCCGTTGTAATACTCCGGCACCTGATAATCTTTACGGAGCGGATGGCCTTCCCAGTCGTAGGGCATGAGAATCCGTCGCAGATCGGGATGACCGTCGAACACGATGCCAATCATATCGAATGCTTCCCGCTCGTGCCAGTTCGCGGTTTTCCATACAGACTCAACCGATTGCACATGCGGGTTTTCCGTCGACACTTCCACTTTCAATACAATCTTGTGATTCCACTTCATGGAATGAAGATGATAAACGACGCCGAGTTTCCCGCCGGTGTAGTCGACACCACTCAAACACATCAACGCGTCAAAGGACAACTCATCGGTGTCGCGCAAGAAGAGCGCGATGTCTTTCACGGTTGCAGGGGATACTTTGATGAACGGATCAATCACGCCATCAATCGTGGTCTCGAGTACGGATGCACCGAAACGGGCTTTGACTTTTTCTGTAATTTCCTGGGGGATCATACGGATAGTGGAATGCGAGGAACGGGTTTCGTGTTGAACATCAGGCAGACTTTCGCTTGGCGAGACTCTCGTTGCGAATCTTGTCCTGCAACTTCATCAGTCCCTCCATGAGTGCCTCGGGCCGCGGAGGACATCCGGGCACGTACACATCAACAGGGATGATACGGTCAACACCCTTGAGCACATGGTAGCCGTGTTCCCAATACGGACCGCCGCAATTCGAACAGCTTCCCATGGAAATCACGTAGCGGGGCTCGGACATCTGGTCGTACAGTGTTTTAATGCGGCTTGCCATCTTGAGGGTCACCGTTCCTGCAACAATCATCACGTCTGATTGGCGGGGTGTTCCCCGGAAAAAGACCCCGAACCTGTCGAAGTCATAATGAGAGGCACCGGTCGCCATCATTTCAATGGCACAACAGGCAAGGCCGAACTGCATTCCCCACAGCGAGGAGAGCCGCGCCCAATTCAGCAGACTATCCATCGATGTGATGATGACATTGCTGTTTTCAAATTTTTGATCGAGAAGACCCATCAGAGATGATTCACTTGGGATTTGGGATTTGAGATTTGAGGCTTGGGATTCACGGTTTGGAACTTAAAATTTGTGATTCGAGATTTGTTATACAGTAACTTCTTCGGGATCCAGATGCGTTTCCTTCACACCAATACCTCTTTCGTAGCGCGGAACTTTCGGGGCAGGCATATCCCAATCAAGGTCACCTTTGCGCCAGACGTATGCATAGCCGACAAACAGAATAACCAGGAAGGTGATCATTTCCCAGAAGGCGAACCAGCCAAGCTCGTTGAAAACAAGAGCCCAAGGGAAAAGGAACACCACTTCGACATCAAAAATAATGAAGATCAGTGCGATAACGTAGAACCGGATGTTGAACCGGACGCGGGTATCCCCGATCGGATCTTCGCCGCATTCATACGTTGTCAGTTTGCTCGGATAGGGTCGATTGGGCCGAAGCAGCCATGCTACAATCAATCCTCCCGCCACAAAAACCACCCCGACGATGAGAAAGATCAGCACACGACCAAACTCGGTGAGCATCACATCTCCAGTTGACCAGCGGTGAGAGAACGTGCAGAAGTTCAGCTTTGCACAGTTCGTTTATTCACAGAACGCACGTGAATATAATAAGCTTGGCGCGCAATGTCAAGAAAACCCCGAAGCCGATATATCCCAAAGAAGTGAGATGGTGTTGATCCCTACCGATCGAATCCATGCAAGGGATTTCCGATATTCGATGGAGAGAATAGTGTCGCGACATAAACAAGCATCGTCGGAATCAGCACAACGCTGAATCGAGCAAGCGCCATCACGGGGATATGGCTGGCAAAGTAAACTGTAATCATAACAATCGGCAGTGCGGAAATCGAAACCAGACCTTCCTCCCGCAAGGTGCGAATGACTGCCATGACGAAGAGAATCAGTAACGGTATCTGCATTAATGCCGAGAACAATGTGGCAGTTGGTGTACTGCTCAGTGTCCAGAACATGATGGGACCAAGCAGAAGTTTACGAATCACCAGCATTGGTTCGTTCATGTATCGGGAAATGGAACGTTCCTTCAACTCATTATCGGCTTCAAGGGCCCTCATTGTCTCGGAGTCGCGCATCCAGGGATGCGAAACGGTATCCCCATGTGAACTAATGTCGTGCACTTTGTAAGCCATCAGTTGAAAGTAGCTGAGCGGGGCGTGCTCATAGAACTCGGCCTGTACATCCCCCGCCCGGAGATTGTACCCCATGAGAGAATGAACAGGAATGAACTGGTGAGTAAGCGTATAGTTGCGAAGAGTCCATGGTGCGATAACTAATATGGCGATCAAGAAGACGACCGCTGCCGCTTTCACCCGCTCGCCTACCGGTATAATTGCCGATAGCAACACGGGCGTCACGACTACAAGCGGGAGGAATGTCCCTTTAAGCAGTGAAGCAAGAGCGAGTGATGCCCCGGTGAGAATAGCAGATACAGGTTTTGGATTTCGCACAAGGGAGAGGCAGCAGTACACAATATGCAGTGAAGAAAAAAGTCGAAAGTGTCTCCGTTACAACTTTGGAGCTATACCATATCAGATAGGGATGCGCGGCACACAAGAGTCCGGCAATCAGAGATCGTTGCGAACCGAAAAGATTGCGGGCAATGCCGTATGCAAGCAAGCAAGTAAGGCCATGCAATATAGCATGAAGAAACTGGACGCTAAATGGGTACCATGCCTCGTTGATGAATAGCAACAATGCAACCACGGCCGGATATACCGGCCCTCTCAGCACGGATGGGTGAGGGTTTGGATAGTAGGAGAATACGCCCTCATGGTAAAGGCCATATGCCAGCCGGTCGTAACCGTCTTCAGATATGTTGTAGGGCGTGTTGGCCGCGACTCTTGTATAAACAATAAAAGAGAACGCCAACGAGAGCAGAGTCGCCAGACAGAAAACCGAAGCACGTGGATGTGAGACAAGTAATTTCATGTTTCGACTCCGCAGTTGCGTACTCGCGAAAACTCTGACCCTAGAATCTCAGCGCAACTCCAATGTGAATCGTCATCAGATCGGTCTTTGAACGGAGCTTATCATAATCAACGCGGCCATTGACTCTGCGGATCGAACCCTCTTTCAGATACTCTGCTTCCCCGCCAATGAGATACCGGAACCGAAGGTCAACCAGCACTTCCTTTATTCCGTCTCCTTCTTGTTCCGGTGCCTCATGGACACGTATCATCAGTCCGGCTCCGCCGCCATAACTGAACGCAACATCGCTCTGGTTGGTGGAGCTCGCTACCTCTTCGCCTCCAGCACCACGGTTTTGAATCTGTGTGGTGGTGTACAGATAATTGATGCCGAGTTCACCGCTTGCATACGGACGAATCACGCCTGCATTCGGCTGCAAGCGAAGCGCAACATGTGCGAGCACAATGTTATTGGAGTTCTCCACGTCCACAGTCACGTCCGGGATTGTCGTGCTGAATGGTTCGGCTCTGGATTCACTGCCGTAGTTGAGGTAGCCCAATTCAAGTCCGATCATGAATGGTGAGAGTTCCGGTGCGTACCCAATCTGACCTGAAACACCGTAGCCATTGCGTGCGATGTTGTCTTTGAAATCTCCAACGGGAACGCCGATCATAAATTGAAGCCCTCCCTGAAAATTTTGCGCGGTTGCACAAGGAGGATGGACACACCAGACCGAAATTCCAACAATGAGTAACGCTATGGACTTCATAATCTCCTCTTCTGTTGAACTTATTCCCAGCGAAATGCTTTCACAGCAATGATACACGTTATCACCGCCCACGCAACAAGACCGAGTATCTGGGGAGCGATCTGCGTGAGCGTTGCTCCATCAATCGCAATGCTTCTCATGCCATCGGCAAGATAGGTTAAGGGAAAGAAATCCGTGATGGTGCGGGCAAAGCCCGGAAGATTCGCCCTGCTAAAAAACACGCCGGAGAGCAGCATCATCGGCAAGCTAATGACGTTGGCAAGGGGCGCGACCTGGTCTTCGGACTTCGAAATGCCGGCGAGTGCCATTCCGATTGCGAGAAAAACAATAGCACCGAGGAGTCCTACAACGAACATCGCCCATACGCTGCCAACGAAATGAAGATCGAAAGCGACAACACCAACCCCCACGAGCACAATAATCTGCAGCATTACGAGCGTGAGTCTGGTCGCCACCTGGGCCAGAATGAAATCGCTCGGATTGATTGGTGTCACCCAGAGCCGCTTGAGTATTCCCCGCTTCTTCAATGAGACGAACCCAAACGCCACACCGAAAATTCCCATCTGCATGATGGACATGGAGATGATACCGGGAAGAAGAAAATCGATATAGGTGAGATTCCGGCTTTGTACCGCCTGGGGTTTCAGACGCATGCGCGCCGGTGGGGGCGACTGCTGAAATGCAATCTCATCCAGGACACGTTGCAGAATCAAACCTGCCAGTTGTGTTTCCCTCGGTTTCCCCTGATTGACGTATGTGACCAGAGAGTCGGCGGACCGAAGTGAAAAGTCACGAGGAATCACCACCACAGCATCGCGCTCCCCTTTTGTGAGTCGGCCCAGTTCCTCCAGACGGCTCCCCACCGAAAGACTCAGCGAGCCGACCTGACGTAGCGCTTCGATGAATGCCTCGCCACCCGGTCCTGCTTCGTTGATAACGCCGAGTTCGACGCTCCCCATACCTCCGAAGTTCACAAACCCGAAAAGTAAGATCATGAAGAGAGGGAATACTACCGACCAGATAATTGCTTCCTTCTGCCGAAAGAGCATCTTCACCGATGCCACGGTAAGTTTCCATTTGAGGCGCATCAGCTCTCCCTCAAGGAATGCCCGGTGAGATGCAGGAACACATCCTCAAGATTTGCCAGTCGCTCAACACGTTCTTTCTTAAATCCTCCATCAACAAGTTGCGCGACGAGCTGCTGAGGCGGCGCAAGAGCGATGATCTTCCCCTTGTCCATGATGGCAACCCTGTCGCAGAGCTCCTCCGCCTCTTCCATATAGTGTGTAGTCAAAACGATGGTTTTTCCTTCCGAGCGTATGCGCTTGATAACGCCCCAAAGATGCCTGCGCGCTTGCGGATCCAACCCCGTGGTGGGTTCATCCAGAAACAGCACCAACGGCTCGTTCACCAACGCAGCTGCAATGGAAAAACGCTGTTTCTGTCCGCCAGAGAGCTCAATGACGCGTGATTTCTTTTTATCCTGTAGCTCCACCGCCTCCAGAAGCTCAACAGGGTTCACGATACGGCCGTACATCTCGCCAAAGAGGGCAAGGAGTTCAGCGAGACTCAGTTTATCAAAGAAAGAAGATGACTGCAGTTGCACGCCGATAATCCGCTTGACCTCCTGGGGGTTCCTTCTCACATCAATACCGTTGAGGCGAATTTCACCGGCATCAATCGGACGCAGGGTCTCGATCATTTCAAGTGTTGAGGTCTTGCCGGCTCCATTCGGTCCGAGTATTCCAAAGATTTCCTTCTCCAACACATTAAAGCTCACGTCATCCACGGCAACGAGATCATCATAGCGTTTGACGAGGTTGCTGACTTCAAGGATCGTTGGCATATCAGGCCTGCACCTTTCCTCGTGCATTCAGAATTCTCTTCTCTGCAAGCTCAACATATTCCTGACGCAGTTCGTAGCCAATATAGTGCCGTTCTGCATGCATGGCGGCGACACACGTCGTCCCGCTTCCGCAAAATGGATCGAGAACGACATCTCCCTGAAACGTGTAGAGCTCAATCAGTCGACGCGGAAGCTCGAGAGGAAATGGCGCAGGGTGACCGACTTTTTTTGCACGTTCGGCGGGGAACGTCCAGACGCTCTTCGTAAATTCCAGAAACTCTTCCTTCGCTATTGAGTTTTGCTTCTCCCCCTTCATTCGCGCATAACTCCCCTTGGAAAAAACGAGGATGTACTCATGCACATCGCGCAATGTCGGGTTGGAGGCAGACTGCCAGCTTCCCCATGCAGTCGACGGACTTGCACTTGCTCCCTTATCCCAGATGATCTCACCCCGCATCTGGAATCCAATTGCAGTCATATCCTGAATGACATACGCATGAAGCGGGATGTACGGCTTTCTTCCGAGGTTTGCGACGTTCACACACACTCTCCCGCCGTTCACCACCACCCGGTACGTTTCAACAAAGACGCGATGCAACAGCGCCCGATAATCTTCGAGCGTCAGGTCATCATCATACTCTTTCGTCACGTTGTATGGTGGCGAAGTAATCATGAGATGGACACTGTTATCCGGCAAGTCGTCCATTTTCTCACTCGATTTCAACAGAATGGTATTGAGGACGGAAGCCGGAACTGCGTTCTCGCGTTCATCCAATGAATGATTCTCGCGCAAGCCATCATACAATTTGCTGTCGTAAAACTTTGAAGCGTCGTGACCGATACGCCCGGAGGTTCCGAACGCGCTCGTCGCTGTAGACTTCCGGGAATATGTCCGTTTTACTTTTTGCGCTGGCGGCATGAGACTATGCAGATGAATTCAGAGGGATAGAGGGTCAGACTTTCCACCGGGTTTCCGTGACACCGGCGGCAAAATTTGCGTAGCGGGCAAGGACAAACAACATGTCGGAAAGTCGATTAAGGTAGATGGTGATGTGCTCTCCGATGTCCTCATTGCGGGAGAGTCGTACAACGATGCGCTCGGCCCTGCGACAGACCGTCCGCGCGAAGTGCAACCGCGCTGCAACAGGTGAACCACCCGGCAGGATAAACGTCCGCAATGGTTTCAAATGCTGTTCCAGCGAGTCAATGTACTTCTCAAGCTGATTGGCATCCTTGAGTTCGATGCGTTTGATTTTCTTTTTTTCCAGAGAGCGCGGGGTGGCGAGGTCAGCGCCGAGGTCAAACAACCGGTTCTGCACCGTTGTCAGAATTTTATCAATTTCGGGATAGGAATTATCCGCCCGGACGATGCCAAGAAGGGAGTTCAATTCGTCCACGGTACCGTATGCCTCAATTCTGAGGGCATCCTTTGGCACACGCTGTCCTCCGAAGAGGGACGTATCCCCTTTGTCGCCTGTTTTGGTATAGATTTTCATGGAAAAGCCGTGAAATGATGGGATGAATGTAGCCAAAACAGGTGTGACAAGCAAAGAAAGCCTTCGGCTCCGGACGGGGTAACAGTCGGTATTGCTGTGACACCACCAAACGAAACCGCGCCTTACTTTATTCCCCGTTTCTTCTTTTCTATCAGCACTTGTGCGTCAAGCGGGGTTGCGCAGAGAGCGCAAACATATCGCCTCGTCGTGTCGTTGAAATCGGGCTCCCGGACTTGCTTGCAGTTGGGACACCGGACAACGAGTGGTTTTTCTTCTTTGGGTTTTGGCATCACGTCACTCGTAGTGTTTATGAAGGATTCAATAGCAGGCACACCGCTCCTCGCAAAGACAAAAGAAAACAGTTTTTCGACAACCTACAAGCACATACTTCACGTGAGGTACCGGTACATGTTTTGGGTGAGGAGACCTCACCCTTACAAAGGACTTGAAGGCCAGCACCTCTTTGGGGTGAGGAGACCGAACCCTTACAAAGGACTTGAAGGCCAGCACCTCTTTGGCGTGAGGAGACCGAACCCTTACGAAGGACTTGAAGACCAGCACATCTTTTGGGGTGAGGAGACCTCACCCTTACAAAAGGACTTGAATGCCAGCACTTCTTTGGGGTGAGAAGACCGAACCCTTACGAAGGACTTGAAGACCAGCACATCTT
>CAZIHJ010000021.1:19203-29580 GCA_964538485.1 uncultured Chitinophagales bacterium
TCTTTGGGGTGAGAAGACCGAACCCTTACGAAGGACTTGAAGACCAGCACATCTTGGGGGGTGAGAGACCGAACCCGTACGAAGGACTTGAAGGCCAGCACACCTTTGGGGTGAGAGACCGAACCCGTACGAAGGACTTGAAGGCCAGCACACCTTTGGGGTGAGAGACCGAACCCGTACGAAGGACTTGAAGGCCAGCGAGGGGCTTGCTATGGCGAAGGAGCCGACGTATGTTCCGTGAAAATAATATCCTTTGTATCGTATCCTTGTTGTTTTATACGATCCAGGATTCCCGTCCGTGTAACATCATCGATTGTTTTCGTGCGGGCAAGGATCCAGAGATATTCACGATTCGGTTCGCCGATCACCGCATAGCTGTACCCGGGGTCAAGATCGATGATCCAGTAGTTCCCCCATACAAACGGAAGGAACGAAAGGAATGCCGGAGCGAAACGGACCTTGAGCTTCGAGTTTGGTTCATCATCACTTGAACGTCGAGCCCGACCTTCTGCTTCAGTGATCTCACCGTTCGCTTTCCGACACCTGTTGACAACGATAAACTCTTCACCGTCCACCGTATAAGTTGCAGTTACGTCCCCGATACAATCGTTTTGGAACCTATTCGGCAAACGAGCGATCTCATACCACGTACCGCTGTATTTTACCGGATCGACTGCGGGAACAACGGCAAGTTCATCCGGGACCGGATCCTGTGACAACACAGGTAGTGGGAAGAACAATATTGTGAATACATACGTTGCGAGTTTCATGCGATCCGTCTCCCGTTTCTCATGGCGACAACCTACTGTTTGTTGTTCATGTTTACAAGATGATCAATCATCCCGCTGAAAATAACTCTATGGAAAGGCAGCACAGCGTACCAATACGCTCTTCCGAATACACCGCGTGGACGGAAGGTGGCAGTTTGAACCAGTCCCTCTCCGCCCCCGACTTTTTCAACCCGAAACTCGAGCCATGCTTCACCGGGCAACTTCATTTCTGCAAAGAGCAACAAGCGGTATCCTTCCCTATCCGCAACCAACACCCGCCAGAAGTCCAGAGCATCCCCTGCATGAATGTCGTTTGCGTTTGTTCGTCCACGGTTTAGTCCAACACCGCCGACGACCTTATCCATCAATCCTCGTATCGTCCAGAGGAAATTTGCATAGTACCATCCCTTTTCACCGCCAATCGACCACACATTCTTCCAGACCTGCACGGCATTGCCGGTAATGTCGCGGACCTTTCTATCAGTGAAGCATCCAAACTCCGGAACTTTCACTTCGTTCATCCTTCCTCGCTCAACGCCCGATGAACTGAATGAATCTTTCCAACTGCTGAGTACAACCTGCTGTTCGATTTTCTCCAGGGCAAGCTTCACGGCAGCTCTGTACGACAGAAGTTCGATACCCAGTTCTTTCGCGAGATCATTCTGTCGCGCAACGATATTCACCTTCATGCTGTCGACCAGATTGACTGCAAGAGGATACGAGATTTGGGTGACAAAATAGAGCCAATACGAAGACAGGCGCGGAGTCATGACGGGCACGATAACAATCCAGCGTTTCAATCCCCGCACTGCTGCGAACTGCAGCAACATCTGCTTGTATGTCAGAACCTCGGGTCCACCAATGTCGAAATCCTGATTGTAAGTATTCTCCCGCAACAATACACCGACGAGAAACTGGATGACATTTCTCACCGCAATGGGCTGACATTTCGTGTTCAGCCATCGCGGCGCAACCATCACCGGGAGTTTCTCTACAAGATCCCTCACGATCTCAAAGGATGCGCTCCCTGATCCGACCACAATGCCCGCTCGTAACACCGTCACCGGAACACTGCCCGCCCGGAGAATTTTCTCGACATTGGAACGCGATTGCAGATGATCTGACAACTCTTCTTCGTTAACGATCCCGCTGAGGTAGATGATCTGACGGCAGGATGTTCGTTCGATAAGCTGCAGGAAATTGCGTGCTGCCAGTGATTCCTTTTCCTCGAAACCGCCCACGGACGAACCCATTGAGTGGATAAGGTACAAGGCAACATCAATGCGGGATGGAAGAGGGGTGAACGTCCGGTCGTCGAGAAAATCAACTTCGATTGTCCGGATCCGTTCATGGAGGGTCCCGCGCTCAAAGCGGGACTTACTTCTTACACAACAAAAGAGCTCGTGTCCTTGTTGCAGGAGTACGGGAATAAGCCGTTGTCCGATGTACCCGTTCGCACCTGTGATGAGGATATTCATGGTGCTTGTTCAACAATATCAACAACGGCGTTGGTTCCATCTGCACGCCAACACTGGGGGCTGGGCTGATCGCCACCCAACGCTCTACAGTTCTACGCCGCCGGTCACCTCATCCATCAGGCGGAGTCGGCCAACCAATACCTTCATGACTTCAATCGAGAAGCTTGGCTTCTCGCGGACGAGTGCAAGAAACCGTTCCTCATCGATTGCGACAAGTTCACAGTCGGACGTTGCACACGCCGTTGCGCTCCGGGGACCATTGTCAATAAGCGCCATCTCTCCAAGAATGCCGCCCCTGCGAACACTGGCGATGACTTTTCCCCGAACTGACAATTCCACATCACCTTTGAGAATGACATACATCTTCGAACCCAGCTCGCCTTCCTGGAATATCTTGGTCCCGGTGGAGAAGCGTTCCATCCGGATTGGATGTTCTTTCTTTTCTTCGGTCATTGACGGAAATGTCCTTTAGTCTATTGAACGACAATATCCACATGAAGCCCAAGTCACATAAATGCCGTGGCAAACTACCGAAGGAAAGAAGAAAAGTCAAGAGTGCCCAAACTGCCGTCCCCGACCAATGGAAATCGGGCTTTGTCCCCGACCGTCCTTGATTTTCCCTACGATGTTAGGTAGAATTCACCAGAATGGACAACCAATGAGGATTGCGATGGTTCACGATCTTGCCAACAAAGTTACGTCCGAAATCAATGTCGCACTCAATGCCGTCGAGGAAAACAACGTTGCAGAACTTGTCCAATCCATTCTGAAGGCAAACAGGATTGTGGTGTGTGGTGCGGGCAGGGTCGGATTGGCATGCAAGGGATTTGCCATGCGACTCGGTCACCTTGGGAGAACTGCCTTCACGCCTGGAGACTCCACGATTCCGCATATCGGTGAAGGGGATTTGTTGGTTCTGGGATCAAGTTCGGGCGAGACGCAAACGGTATACGATGTTGCGGTGTTGGCGAAGAAGAACAGGGCACACGTAGTGTTGATTACCGCCAACCAAAACTCAAGGATGGGTACAGTCGCCGACTCGGTTATCGTTTTGAAAACACCATCGAAGTTTGGTCCGGTGGAAGGAAATCACTCCATACAACCGATGGCGACATTGTTCGAACAATGTCTCCAGATCCTGTTCGATATTGTTGTATTGCTGCTCATGCAGGAAACCCATCAGACCCACGAAGACCTCTGGGCACGACATTCAAATGTGGACTAGACTTATTCTTCTTCCCACTTCTTTCCAGAAAGAAGTGGGCAAGAAAGCTTTCCGAAATCGAATCCTGCACACCGGGTAATTCAGAGCTTTGCTTCATGCGATTTCTGCACAGTACCAAAAAGCAGTAAACGCAGAAATCGCGAACCTGATGGATTTGGCCTACACACACAGCCCACGATTTCGGAGTGCAATGATCTTGTAAGCCATCGCTCTTCTTCCCAATAAAATCTCGTCGTTCTATGGATACGCTCAGGCAGGAGGAGATAGGGGAATCTACCATCCCATTGTGCTCACTTCACCACATAGTTCATTCTGCGCAGCTCTGCTGTTGCCCGCACACGCTGGTCGCCTTGAAGTTCTATATTGCCATCCTTCACTGTACCACCGGTGCCGCAATGTTCTTTGAGCATCCGGGCAATGTCTTTCTTTGTGTCGGGGTTGTGCTGTAAACCTGACACGATAGTTACCGATTTACCCTTGCGTCCCTTAGTTTCAAGAGAAATGTGAACCGTTTTGCCCTTGCCATCATGCAACCCTTTTGCTGTTACACGATCGGGCACCGGTGATTCGGGTAAGATCTGATGGAGATCAGAGAGGGACTTGAGTTTCATGATAGTGGCGCAAACTTCGCTGTGAAGTGCCGCAGCATCGGCGGTTCTTCGGTAATGCGATAGCCCTTCAGTTCATGTCGGTGTTCGTAGGTTTCAATCACTACTTCAATCACGTAATCAATATGACTTTGTGTATACACTCTGCGCGGGATCGCGAGGCGCACAAGTTCCATGCGGGCGGGAATCAGTTGCTTGTTCTCATCGTACTTGCCGAACATAACACTTCCGATCTCGACCGAGCGAATGCCGCCACGCCTGTACAACTCAGCGACCAATGACTGCCCGGGATATTGATCCACCGGAATGTGTGAGAGGAATCGCTTCGCGTTCAGATAAATTGCATGACCACCGGGCGGCTGAAGAATCGGCACACCGGCTTGTGTCAGCCGTTCACCCAGGTACTCGACCGAACGAATGCGGTAGCGCAGATAATGTTCATCCAGCACTTCATCAAGTCCTTGAGTAATTGCTTCGAGGTCACGTCCGGCGAGGCCACCGTAGGTGGGAAATCCCTCCGTAATAATCAGAAGATTGCGCGCCTTCAACGTCAATGCCTCGTCATTCAGCGCGAGGAAGCCCCCCATATTCACAATCGCGTCCTTCTTTGCGCTCATCGTTACACCATCTGCGTAGGAGAACATTTCCTTCACGATGTCCTTCACCGCTACGGCGGCGTAGCCCGGTTCCCGCAGCTTGATAAAATACGCGTTTTCCGCGAACCTGCAGGCGTCGAGGAACAGTGGTATACCATATTTCTTACACACGTCCTTTGTCTCGCGAATATTCTGCATGGAAACAGGCTGCCCACCACCGGAGTTGTTCGTTATCGTGATCATGCAAAGAGGAATATTCTCCGCGCCCGTCTTTCGGATAAATTCTTCCAGGGCCGGTAT
This sequence comes from uncultured Chitinophagales bacterium, assembly GCA_964538485.1. Lineage (GTDB taxonomy): Bacteria > Bacteroidota > Ignavibacteria > UBA10030 > UBA6906 > JBJXHC01. The sequence continues at coordinate 24,181 of CAZIHJ010000021.1, forward strand.
ATCCATGTTGCCTTTGAAATCCGCAATCACGTCAGGGTCCCTCCCCTCCGCTGTCGGAAAATCAACAGCTTCGGCTCCGGAGAACTCGATATTCGCACGTGTTGTATCAAAGTGCGTGTTGTTGGGGATACACTTTCCCTTTCCGCCCACAATCGTAAAGAGGATCTTCTCGGCGGCACGACCCTGATGGGTTGGGATAATGTTCTTCAACCCTGTCAACTGCCGGACTTTGTGCTCGAACCGATAGAAACTCCTCGCGCCGGCGTATGATTCATCACCCTCCATCATCCCCGCCCATTGCTTTGCGCTCATCGCCGATGTGCCGCTGTCCGTCAAAAGATCGATAAGCACTTCCTGTGCCGGCAAAAGAAACACATTGTAGTATGCGCGGCGCAGGTATGCCTCGCGCTCGCGTTCGGTGGTAAATTCAATCGGTTCAACAGATTTTATTTTGAATGGTTCTATGATGGTTTTCATGGTTCTCTTCCTTATAGCTCAGGGTGACCTTCAGTCGTTAGGATGGTTCGGAACACCATAGGGTCCAACTCCGATGCGGGCGAGGGGACCTCGCCCTTACGCATTCAGAGAATCCTTCACTTTCTCAACAGACTCAAGATACAGTTTTTCCACTTTCTTTCTCGCCCACGGGGTCTTGCGAAGGAACTTCAAGCTTGATGAGACACCCGGGTTATCCGTGAAGCACCGGATGGTAATCCTGCGCCCCATCTCTTCCCAGCCGTAGCGCTTCACCAGATGATTGATGATCGCCTCCAGGGTTTTGCCGTGGAGCGGATTATTGGGTTGGGACGGGGGCCCAACCGGACTTTTAAGGGATTCGTTCATTGTTCCTTCCGGCTTCATTGTCAGCTCGCCACCGCGCAAGATGAATCGCTACTTTCGATCTTTCTGTGCCTGCCGGTACACAATGAAAAAAAGGTAGCAGCCGACGGTAACGTCAAGTGACATGCAAAAGAGGTCGTAACGTGGCGGGAGGAGGTCTGGCATTGAAAAGAACGGGTATACGATGTCCCACAGGCCATGCAGAAAATAACCAGCCACCAGAATATATGAGCTCTTCTTGATTCCATAGTAGGCAATCAGGAGGAAGGAGATTGCTTGCAGAGAGTTGATAACGAAAGACGTAATGTCCGTCCAGGTAAAGCCAACATAGAGAAAGCCTATCCCCGAAAGTATCAAACCGTACATGGTCGATTTGTCCAATCGTTTCAGGACAGCAACGAACACAATTGTGAGAAGTCCCGATGCCATCCCTATAAGTGTTGCGTCCATTGTGGCTTATCTCCTTTTATGGTCTTGGACGAGTGGAGGTGTTCAAGTTTCTCATTATCACTTTCGTGCCGACGACAATAACCAGACTTTTCAACAGATTACGTCGAGGGAGTCTTACATCATCCCGCCCGCATTTCCTCGAGCTCGTGCCAACGTGCATAGAGTCGGATAACTTTTTCTTTCGCAGCAGCGAGATCGTTGGTGAGTTGCACGGTCTTGTTGCCATGCTTTTCATAGAAATCGTCCGCAGAGAAAATTGCTTCGACACGATGCACTTCCGCCTCCGCTCGCAGGATGTCTTGTTCGATGGTTTCCAATTCCCTCGCTTCTTTCCATTTCAATTTTTTTGCCTGGGGTTTCGCTTGCGGGCTGGACTGTTGCGGCCCATCGGCCACGACAGATTGCGCAGCGGCTTCCGCAAACCGGGCTTTCCGTTTTTCGAGGTAGTAGTCATAGTCACCTTCGCTGAAATGGACATACCCTGCACCTTCAAACGCAAGAATGCCATTGCAAACGCGGTTCAGGAAATATCTGTCGTGGCTCACCGCAATCACACATCCGTCGAATGCTACAATCGCCTCCTCCAGAACGCGCAGTGTTGCAAGGTCCAGATCGTTTGTCGGTTCGTCCAGGATCAGGAAATTGCCACCGTTCTTCAGGATCTTTGCAAGGAGAAGCCGGCTTCTTTCACCACCGGAGAGTTTTCCCACCTTCGTGTTCATCCTGTCGTCGGCAAACAGGAATCGCTGCAGGTACTTCCACACGGTCAGGCGCTCCTCGCCGAACATCAGCCACTCCCTCCCATCGCCAATTTCCTGCAGAACCGTGTTGGCATCATTCAACATCACACGCGATTGATCGACATAGTTGAACAATGTTCTGTCGCCGACTTCCATATGTCCTTCGGTGGGCTGCATCTCCCCGAGAATGATCTTCAGCAGCGTGGTCTTACCAAGTCCATTGCGACCGATGATGCCCAACTTTCTCTTCTTGTCGAAGTCGAGGTCGATTCCGCCAAAGAGCTTTTGTCCGCCAAGTTCCATCCCGACATTCTTCAGGTTGAGAATCTTGGAGCCCAGTGTTGCTGCTGGCGGAATAATCAACTCCACTTCCCCCTCGGGCTCATGTCCCTTCTTTTCCACTTCCTCAAAATATTTGGCAAGCCGGCTTTTTGATTTTGTTCTCCGGGCACGGGGCCCCTTTCGCACCCATTCAAGTTCGTGTACCAGAAAGCGGTTCCTTTTCCGTTCCTCAGTCTCCATTTGCGTTTCCCGTTCCGCTTTATCAAGCAGAAAGTCTGTGTAATTACCGGCGTGCGTGTGACACACACCGTGCGCAAGCTCGACGATACGCGTCGCAATCGAATCAAGGAAGTACCTATCGTGGGTAACAAAGAGGCATGCACCGGAGTAATTCGCCAGGAACACCTCCGTCCATTCTATCGACTGCGTATCGAGATGGTTCGTCGGTTCATCAAGGATCAGGAGATCGGGACGGGAAATGATGGCTTTGCACAATGCAACGCGCCGTTTCTCCCCGCCGGAGAGTGTTGTTATGTCACGGTCCTTCTCCGGAGCATTCAGTGAATGCATCACCGCTTCAATTCTGTTTTCGAGGTTCCATCCATCCCGGTGATGAATCTGGTTTTCAAGAAGGTGGCGTCGTTCTGATGTGTACGGCAGCGACTCGTATTCCCTGAGGATTTCGATGATATCGTGTGCCCCTTCGACGATATTCTCGTAGACGGTCAGTGCAGGATCAAGTTGAAAATCCTGGGAGAGATATCCTGTAACGATGTCCTTGCGACGGGAGATGGTTCCTGAATCCGGTTGCATAATTCCGGCAATGATTTTGAGCAGTGTTGATTTGCCGGAACCGTTGTTCCCGATCAGTCCGATTCTATCGTTCTCATGAATGGTCAGTGAGGCATGTTCAAGAACAACCTGTTCGCTGAAGCGAATGGCGACATCATGAGCAGTTGCTATGACAGGGCTTACGGCTTTGGTCATGGTTGGATTTGGACGAATAACACCGGCAGGTTCTCTTCAGTTACTTTTCACGGTCTTTGAACGCGCGGTTTCGCATTATTTCATGGTCAGCCCGGCGTACACGCCAACAATCACACGCCGGTCGGCTGCGTTGCGGACAACTCCGCGCGCATCTCTTCAAGATCGTGAAGGATGGTTTCTTTCTTGGTGGCCAGCATCGCCTCAAGATTTGAGAACAGGGTACGATAATACCCGATCCCATCCTGGAGGTTCTGCTGGAACGATTGAAAGTACTTCAGTTGCTTTTCTGAAAACGGCTGTTGCGCCTCCCCGACTTTTCGCTTCAAGTAGTCGATGTACAATCTGAGTTCCTTGAGGAACATGTGGGGACGTGTCTCTTCATTAATGATCGACACACGTCCGTAGATATGGTCAATCATGACTTTCAGCGATACCGGAGCGTCAAAATACGCAAGGTTCGGACCCGGACAAACTGAAACACCCGGGCCTTCCACGCGTGTGCTTCCGCCATTGACGAGCAAGGCCGCTGTTCCCAATCCGACACAGATGCATGATTTGTCCGTGATTGCATTGAGTTCTTCGTCGAACGCTTCCGGACTCAGGTTCTTCTCTTCGAGTTGCCTGATTTTCAGGTACTGAAACTGGCGCGAGGCAACACAAATCGGTTGATCGGTAAACTCGGAATTCAGCGAAAGATACTGTTTCGGGCAGGAACTCCCCGGGCGCCCCTTCTCGATCAACTCCTGTTTTTCAATATCCTTGGTGTTATTCTTCAGACTGTTGAACGGAACTCCCAACGGAGAGATGTTACTCAGATATATATCATCTTCTTTTGCACTACACAGAAGCTCCAGCGTATGCGCGTCAACATTGGTTGCCTCCGGGACGAGAAGGAACGGCGATCCCCAGCCGATGGAATCAAGTTCGTAGTGGTCGAGCAACAGTTGATGTTCTTCCGCCGTGCCGACTCCCCCCTGTGCCGTAATCCTCACCGGCAGCGGCGCGAGAGGACATGGACGATTCTTGTTCTTGAGTGCCCCGACAAAAAGCTCGTACATGGTTTGGATGAGCAACGCCCGGTTCACTTTGAATTCCTCGAGAATCGGTCCCATCAAATACCCATCCGTCGCAAACGCGTGACCACCGCAATTCAATCCGGATTCAATCCGGTATTCGGAGACCCAGAGGCCTTTTTTTGCAAGGAACTTCCCCTGGATGACCGCAGAACGGTAGTCGCTTACCTTTAAAATGATTTTCTTCCTCAGAGCACCTTGTGCATCTGGATAGAAATCATCGAACGCCTCGGCATATCCGTACAAACGCGGATTCATTCCGGCTGAAAACACTATCGACGAGCTTAGCGTGCTTTGGGCAAACCCGCGCAGTGCGGCATGCGCATCGTTGAACGCTGCCGGGAGCTTCTTATCGTCACGATAGTTGTCTTTGTCCAGTTTCGTCATGATGTTCACATCAATGCTGCCGGGCCGGAGATGTGTGTCAATCCATTCCCGGAGGTCTTCTTTCATCGTGTTCTTTTCAATGAGTCTTTGAAACTGCAGCTTGATGGCGGATCCATCGGGAAGCATATCCATGTACTTGTGCAGCTCCGCTCCCGTGTCTTCAATAGAGCGTTTCAGAGCAGCAAACTTCTCGTGGACGATCGTATCAATGAGATTCAAGTACGCTGTGATCCGTTTTGCCCGGTGGTCTTCATCCTTCTCGGTGATGGGATGGAATGGGAGGTTCAGTCTCTTGCTGTAGAATTCCCTCATCCTGTCAATGAGAATATCGTCGACCAACGAGATCACCGAGGAAATGCCGTAGTGTGCGATCCTGGCGGGTGTGTCAATCGTGAAGCCAATCCCCATGACAGGGACGTGAAAAGTATGTAGGTGATCTGGTTTATTCATTCATATCGATGAATTCATCAGAGTAAGATACGAAATTTCTCTCTGGAGATGAAGGGTTTGTTTGGGAGGGCGTTCGAGAAGTCATCAGCCAAATTATGATAATTGCATGCTTACAGCCTAACACTTGGGCGAGGGGACCTCGCCCTTACGAAGGACTTGAAAAATGGCACTTTGGGAAACCCTGTCAGGCC
>CAZIHJ010000021.1:29680-36045 GCA_964538485.1 uncultured Chitinophagales bacterium
ACCTCGCCCTTACGAAGGACTTGAAAAATGGCACTTTGGGAAACCCTGTCAGGCCGGAATAGCTACCGAAACTTCCGTTGTTCGAAGGGCCGTCTTGAGAACGGCCGGGGAAATGCCGACGAGAAAACCACGCTTGCCGCCATTGATGTAAATTGTCGGAAGGGAAAAAATGGACTGCTCGACGTACACCGGCAACGAAGTTCTGGTCCCAAAAGGACTTGTCCCCCCGACCATGTACCCGGTGTGTCGTTGGGCCGTGTGCGGATCGCACGGAGAGACCTGTTTGACTCCAAGTGTGCGGGCGAGTTGTTTTGCGGAGACTTCACAGTCGCCGTGCATTAAAACAATCAGTGGTTTCTTTGCCTCGTTCTCGAATACCAGTGTCTTGATAACCGAGTGTTCATCAACACCAAGCGCAACTGCGGCAACACGAGTACCACCGTGTTCTTCACATTCATACAGCAGTGGTTCAAACGTGATCTTGTTTTCACGCAGTGCTCTCACTGCGGTTGTTACCGGATACTCCACGCTTACTTCGCTTTGACGAATTTCAAGGAGGCGGAATTCATGCAATAGCGCAATCCGGTCGGTTTCGGCCCGTCATCGAATACGTGTCCGAGATGCGCGTCGCACCGTGAGCAGAGAACCTCCGTACGACTCATGAAGAGACTGTTATCATTTTCATCCTTTACATTCTCCTTTGCAATGGGAGCATAGAAGCTCGGCCAGCCGGTGCCGGATTCGAACTTGGTGTCCGATGTGAAGAGGTCGTTCCCACAGCAAATGCACTGGTAGACACCGTTGTCGTGGTTGTCCCAATACTCACCGGTGAACGGTCGTTCGGTTCCCTTTTTTCGTGTCACCGTATATTGCTCAGGGGTCAGTTGCTTCTTCCACTCTTCTTCTGACTTTACAACTTTGTCCACCATAACGAGTCCCTTTTTTTCCATTGAAAACACTTTGATCCTCCCTTGAGTCGGGTGTCTCTTTTGACCGGCAACTGATACACCAACCAGAGATATTACGAGAAACACTCCCGCTGCATATGCTGTTGCTTTCATTTTTCGCCTTTCTTGTTTCCGGTTCCCATTGACCTTAACAAGAGTACGGTTCAGAGAGTTCTCCGGATTTGTCAGATACACCGGATGACCATAAGCGTCTGATCATCATCCTGCCGACCATGATCGGCTACCTGTTCCATGATGGCACGGTGGATTGCAGCCGGCTCATCGTTGGCCGATTGCATAATACGGCGCTTGATTGCTTCAAGCCCAAGTTGTTCATCGGATGCATTTGCCACTTCGAATAACCCGTCGGTGAGAAGAACGAGCACGTCACCGGGCGCTGCCTGGAATTCCTGTGTCCGGAATGCGAATTCTCGCATCAGGCCAAGGCCCGGCTCTCCGCTGGAAAGCTCACGGAGTGTCCCGCCCGAATGTGAATAGTGGAGAATGGGAGGATGACCGGCAATCACGTATCGAACTCTCAAGTGTTCATCAATCTGCACACCAGCAAGAGTCACGAACATTTCCGGTCGCTTCACCTGATGTACAACGCGGTTCACATCGTTGCATACGTCCGATGGAGAATCCGATTGCAATAACCGCATGCGCACTGCACTTTTGACCATGCTCATGAGCACTCCGGCTTTCACTCCGTGACCCGATACATCGGCGATGAACAGGTTCAATGTTCCATTGGTCCGGACGACATCAATCAAGTCTCCGCCGACCTCACCGCTGGAGATGGATTTTCCATACACATGGATCCAGGACAAATCGAGTGCGATCTCAGGCACAAGATGAGCGTGTACTTGTTGGGCAAGATTGATTTCGGTTTGAAGACGCAAGCTCTTCATCCCCTGTCCGTTGATAAAACTGATGAAGAGTACATACCCGAGGATAATACACACAGCCGAGAGAATTCCCTGCACACTTGCTGAGAAGGTGGACGCCCCGAACAACCTGGCAAGCAGAACACTCAGGGCAATATGCATGGGAATGACGACAGCGAACAACTTCGGGTTGCGGATTCCCGCGAACGCGTACCCGACAGCAATCATTCCCGAGCTGAGAAAGAACACACCCACCTCCCACCATGGACGGTTGACCGAAAACGATGAGACACTTAACAAGAACATGGGGGCAAATGTGCAGAAGATTGCAGCGAAGAACTTTGCCTGCGACTTCAGGGGAAGTTGTGTATAGAAGTTTGGTGTGCTCATTTATATGGGAGGATCACCCCTTCACATACGAGAGTTTTTCAGCCACCTTGCCATCGCGCACACGAAACACGTCGACGCCGCGGAGGTGCCAGGGTTTTCCATCCTTGGTCTTACGATATATCCAGAGAACGGTGCATCGGTCTCCTGAAGCGATGATCTCTTCGGCTTCAAACATCGCATCCGGGTTCCGTTCGAAGAACCTGACCCAATACGCCCGGACGGAATCCTGTCCGACAAAGCGTGCACCATCGGGGGGCGGATTGGTATTCTCGAAGATGCAATCGTCGGTCATTGCCGCCATCACAGCGTCAACATCATGCCGGTTGAATGCTTCATTGAAACGGCTAACCGCGGCGAGAGTTGCTTGTGATACAGAATCGTGCATCGTGTTCTCTTCCGTCTGGGCTTGTGATTGAAATGAACCGCAGGAGATTATCAGAGTGAGTATGCCGGCAGTAAGGTGGAGTAAGGACATCGCGTCCCTTTTCATAGTTGAGACACTTCCATCCGGAGATCAATTCTCGAATACGGATGCCAGTGCCCGTGAACGGATGAGTTCCGCCGCCGATTCAATATCCCGTGAGAGATAGCGATCCTGCTTGAGTGAACGAACGACGCGTCGCAATGCCTTCAATGTCATCGCAGCACCCTGACCGAAACCTCTCTTGCGAATATCCAATGCCTGGGCAGCACAGAGAAGCTCTATCGCAAGAACACGACGCACGTTCTCTACGACCATCGCAGCGTGCCGGGCTCCGATTGTCCCCATGCTGACGTGGTCTTCCTGGTTTGCCGAGGTGGGGATGGAATCGCCGCTCGCCGGGTGGATAAGGACTTTGTTCTCCGAGACGAGGGCTGCTGCCGTGTACTGCGCAATCATTAGTCCGGAGTGGACGCCACCATGTAGTGCAAGAAACGCAGGAAGCCCGGAGTTATGGTTTCTATCCATAAGTTTGGCTGTGCGTCGTTCGGAGATATTCCCCAGTTCGGCGATCGCCAGACCGAGATAGTCCATTGCAAGAGCGACAGGTTGTCCATGGAAATTGCCTGCACTCAACGCTTCATCGCTCTCGGGGAAAATGAGCGGGTTGTCGGTAACGGAATTGATTTCCTTGTCCAGCACGGATCGCACATGAGCAAGCGCATCCCGTGAGGCCCCATGCACCTGCGGCACACAGCGTATGGAATACGAGTCCTGCACTTTGTGATCCGTATCCGCATCCACAGCGTCAACGAGCGAGCTTCCCTTGATAAATCTGCGGATGTTTTTGGCAACCAACGCCTGTCCGGCATGCGAACGCAAACGGTGTACCCGCGCATCGAAAGGCGTGCTCTTTCCTTTCACAGCTTCGAGACTCATCGCAGCAACAATGTCGGCAACATCGGCAAGATGTTCAGCATCGTGCATAGCGAGAACGCCGATTGCCGTCATTGCCTGTGTGCCGTTATTGAGCGCGAGGCCCTCCTTCGCTTCCAGAACCACAGGCCGGATCCGTGCGGCTTTGAGTGCAGCTCGTCCGGACATCCGCCTTCCTTTGTACATTGCTTCGCCTTCGCCGATCAACACAGCGGCAATATGCGAAAGTGGCGCGAGGTCTCCACTGGCACCCACCGACCCTTGCGATGGCACAACCGGATGCACACGCTTGTTCACCATTTCCAACAATCGTTCGACAGTCGATACACGGATTCCCGATGCGCCCCTCGCCAGCGCATTTGCGCGCAGCAACATCATCGCACGAACCACATCCTCCGGCAGGGGTTCACCCACACCAACACAATGACTCAGAATCAGATTTCGTTGGAGTTCCCTGAGTTGTTGAGAAGGAATTGATACACTTTGGAACGCGCCGAAACCCGTCGTCACGCCGTACACGATTTCATGAGAGCGCACAGCACGTTCCACCCAGCGACGAGAGCGCTCCATGCGCGAGCGTGACCGTTGAGAGAGCTCGACCGATGCATACGCACGTGCCACGGTGATAACATCGTTCAGCGTAAGGGTGGTGCCATCAATGATGATGCGACGTTTGGGCATGATGAGGTTATCAACTTTGTGAAATCGTGGCGAGGACGGAACGTACATGCTCGACGCATTGAGCACGGGGAACGCTCGACTGCACAGTGCGCGAGAGCTTCAGCCATTCTTCACGCTCTTTGCCTTCAGCAGTTTTCTTTTTGTCCTGAAGTTGGCCGCCGAGCTTGAGGTTCTTTATCGTTACCTCCCCCTTCACAAATTCATCACCGCCCATGATCACTGCTACCGGCATCTGCTGACGGTTGGCGTATTGAAGCTGTTTGCCGAGTGTTTTATCGTCGCCGAGATACATTTCTGTGTTGATACCCGCCTGTCGCAGCTCCCGCGTGAGAATCTGATAGTCCGTAATGCGGCCCGGCTCCATAACTGTCACAATAACTTGTGCCGTAGAGGGAGCAAGTTCAATAAGATTCAGCTTCTGCATCGCTGCAAGAAGCCGGTCTACACCGATGGAAGCGCCGACAGCAGGGATCTTCCTTCCCAGAAAACGCTCGACAAGTCCATCGTATCTTCCGCCGCCAAACACTGAACCGAATTCCGGTGCATCATCAAGTCCTGCTTCAAACACAGGTCCGGTATAGTAATCGAGACCGCGAGCGATACTGAGATCGAGCTGTACGTTCTGCTCGGGAATACCGAGCGCGTCAAGCGAGTCACAAATGAATGTGAGGGACGTGATGGCCTCTTTTGCGGAGTCGACACTTGAAAACAGCGACGCCAGTGATGCAAGGACGTCTCTCCGTTTTCCGGTCGGCAACGCGAGGAACTCCTTGATACGTTCGACATGTTGCGCAGTCAATCCCAATCCCTGGATCTTATCTCCGGAAACATCCACGCGACCTGTGGTGAGTTCCGCACTGACGCCATTCAGTCCGATCTTATCAAGCTTGTCCAGCACCCGAAACACGCCGTGGGACGCAGTGTGTGGGATTCCGGCAAAGTCCAATAAACTATTCAGCACTTTGCGGTCGCTGAAACGTACACGGAACCTTTCGATACCCAAAGCACGCAATGTATCGTACATGCCACAAAGAATTTCAACATCCGCGGCCGTGGACGAAGTGCCTACGGAATCCAGGTCGAACTGGACAAATTCGCGAAAGCGACCCGGATCGGGCTTATCGGCCCGCCAGACGGGAGCGACTTGATAGCGACGGAACGGCATTGGTAATTCGGGGTACTGTGCAACGACGCGCGCAAGCGGCACGGTGAGATCGAACCTGAGGGCAACGTCCTCCTCCTCGGGATTCTGGAAACTGAATATCTGCTTTGTATTTTCTTCCCCGTACCCCATAAGAGTAACACGATACTCCTGAGCCGGAGTGTCGAGTGGCTGAAACCCGTAAGATTCGTAGACGCGTCGTATTGTGGCAATAATCTTCAGGCGGGCATTCATCTGGGCCGGAAGGTAATCCCGAAAACCCCGCAAAAGCCTCGGTTCAACAATCTTTTCTTCTGACATTGAAGGGATAGTCCGATAATACTGGCTGGTAATGACTTCAGAATGCGCCAAGATATGAAATAGTAGCCCATTTCACAAGCTTCCGCCTGCGGCAAGTTTGACTCCCGCACACGCAACTTCGACCCAGTTGCAAAGGCAGGGATTCCGTTGTTTGCCTTTCCTGAATCGGAATCACCAAAAGGCAATAGTGGCACGTGACTTGTGAAAATCAAGCTGGTTTACTATGCATCCATGAGATAGACGGAGGCTTCATGTCGCAACAACAGATTCTCCTCATAGTTTTGGCGGTCTTCATAATCGGGAGCGCCATAGCGTTTGGATTGGTTGTGTTTAACGACCAGTCTGCGGCGGCAAACCGTGACGGATTGACGAGCGACTTGCTCAAGCTGTCCGTCCGTGCCCGCGCCTATTATCTTAGACCCAAAACCTGGGGGGGTGGAGAAAAGTCGTTTGACGGACTTACCATGGAATACATCACGAATCGTCCGAAGAACGCCAACGGTGAATACTCCGTTCTTTCTGTAGGATCGGATTCCGTGGTGCTTCGAGGTGTTGGAATAACAAGCGGAGCTGATGGCTCTCCGCTGACAGTCACCATGGTAGTCTTTTCGGATAGTATTGCTTTGAGCTTGCCTAATTAA
>CAZIHJ010000022.1:0-12625 GCA_964538485.1 uncultured Chitinophagales bacterium
ATCACCTGCATCTTCTTCCCGACTTTCTCAAATGCAGCCAGGGCGCGATTCAACTCCTTCATACTCAGTGCGGCAGAGACCTGGGCGCGGAGCCGTGCTTCCCCCTTCGGAACGACAGGAAACCAGAGTCCTTTGATGTACACACCTGCTTTCAGAAGCGCCTTGCTCAAATCCTGTGCCACCGACGCTTCGCCCAACATGATCGGAACAATGGGATGGTCACCCTCAAGAATAGTGTACCCGAGATTGACTATCTCCTTCCGGAAGTATGCAGTGTTCCGGTGAAGTCTCTTCACGATGGACTTATCTTTGGTAAGAAGGTTGAACGCTGCACCTGCTCCAAAGACAATCGACGGAGGAAGGGAATTCGAGAAGATATATGTCCGGGCCTTTTGCCTCATGAATGCGATGAGCTCCTTCCTGCCACTGATGTATCCTCCTGCAGCACCGCCGATTGCTTTTCCCAGTGTACCGGTAAGAACATCCACCTGTCCATGAACTCCCTTTGCCTCGGGAGTACCCCGTCCCCGTCGCCCACATACTCCAACTGCGTGGGAATCATCGACAAACAAGATCGCTCCGTACTGCTTCGCAAGTGTGACGAGTTTGTCGATTGGCGCCAGGTCGCCCTCCATGCTGAACACGCCATCGGTTGCAATAAAGCGCAAACGGTAATCCTTGTGTTTATCTTCCTCGAGTTGTCGCACCAGATCGTCCATGTCGGCGTGCTTGTAGATCTTGCGATCCGTTGTTTCGGACTTGCAGAGTCGCTGACCATCAATAATACTTGCGTGGTTAAGCCGGTCCGAATAGATGACATCTTTGTACGTTTCAAAGCCAAGTTTTTCGTTTGTCAGCGAAGCGAAGAATGCCTCATTCGCTGCCCAACACGAAGAAAAGAGAATCGTGTCTTCAGTACCGAGGAATTTTGATATCTGTCGCTCGAGTTCAAGATGGATATCCTGAGTTCCACAGATGAAGCGAACTGAGGCGACACCGTAACCGTATTCCTTTATTCCTTTTGCTGCTGCTTTCCGCACAGACGGATGATTGGAGAGACCTGCGTAGTTGTTGGAAGCGAGCATAACCACTTTCTTCCCGTCAACCCGGACTGTCCCGTCCTGAGGGCCTTGAAGCGGTACCTCATACTTGAACGTTTTTGTCTCTTCAAGCTGCTGCAATTCCTTGGAAACCAGTTGCAGGACATCAGCCATATGACAGCCTCCGATCTAAACGTAATATTGTGTTCCTCATTCCGGTGCCTTGACCAAACGAACGGCAAATGACCCGTCCATACAATGCTTGTGTGGAAATGTCTCCACCACTCCTTCCGGTGTTACCACCGCATGGCTGACGTACTGGGCAGCATTATCGATCGAAAACTCTTTGTGAGCGTCCAGAAACGTGCGTACCACTTCTTGATTCTCTTCAGGTTCCGTCGTGCAGGTACTGTACACAATCGCGCCACCAGGCTTGACGAGTCTAGCGGCGTTGTTCAAGAGGTCCACCTGGAGCTTGGCAAGTTTGAGAATATCAGAAATGTCCCGCTTCCACTTCATGTCCGGTTTCTTTGCGAGCGCGCCAAGACCGGAACACGGAGTATCAAGCAAGACTTTGTCCGCCGGTTCGATATCCACGGCAGAAGCGTCAACCGCGCTCAACCGTACATTCCGCAGCCCGAGCCGCTCACACGCCCCCTTGATTAGGTTGAGCTTTGCGTCATACTTGTCGACAGCAACAATCTCCCCCTCATTTCTCATCATTTCGGCCATGTGTGTCGTCTTGCCGCCGGGAGCCGCACACATATCGATCACCCGTTCTCCGGGCTTTGGAGAAAGCAGCAGACAGGGAAAGGCGGCGCTCTCGTCCTGAATCGTAAACATGCCATTGCGAAACAGGTCCATCTGCCCGATCTTCGAGAGTGTCTTGACTTTTACAAAGTAATCAATGTGTTCTGACCCCTTGAATTGGATCTGTTGCTGTTCCAGTAACGTTAAGAACTCACCCGGAGAGATCTTCAGTTTGTTGATGCGCAACGACAGTTCGGGTCGTTCGTTGTTCGCAATGAGGAGCTTCTGTGTGTCATCGTACCCGAAGCGGCGCATCCAGCGTTTCACCATCCAGTAGGGGTGCGAATAGACGACGGAAAGGTATTGCAGTTCATCCTCCGACCGATCCGGGTAACGAATTCCCTCCATGTTACGAATGATGTTCCGCAACACCGCATTTACCAATCCTGCGGGTTTCTCCCCGCGAATCCGTTTCACAAACTCAACAGCCTCGTTTACCGCCGCCGCATGCGGAATCCGATCCAGGAATAATATCTGATACAACGCCACGCGGAGTGCATTCTTCACGTTAATTTCCGACTTGGCGAAATTGCCGTGCGAGAAACCGTTGAGCACCCAATCCAATTTGTTCTGCCAACGAAGTACCCCGTGCACGACTTCCGTTAACAGTCCCTTGTCAAGGTCATTCATCTCCGGTGATTTCAACTCAACATCAAGGAGCTTGTCAAGATAGGAATCAGTTCGCTCCACACGATTCAGAATGCGTACTGCCACACCGCGCACACCGTGGTACAGGGTGGGAGGCATTCTCGGCTCTTGATGACTATGTTCTACGTGATGTTCGCTCATATGCAGTCTGTTGGAACACTTCCCGGAAAACCTGCCGGTATCCCGACGTCGCCTGTACGTCCCGGCGCGCCATGACTTTGACAGCTACCTCAAGGGCTTTTTCAAGCGAATAGACCGTCAACGATCCGGATTCTCCCCATGAAAACGCCGGCAATCTCTTCGGGAACAGCGCTGCGCCAAAAATATTCGTTGAAGGTCCGATGACAGTCCCTGTTGCAAGAGAAACGTTGATCCCGGTCTTGACGTGATCTCCCGATAATGTCCCGAGGAACATCCTTCCCGAGTCAATTGTAACCCCATTCATATCAACGCTGACACTGCCATAGGTGTTCTTCAGATTACTCGTGGTCGTCCCGGCGCCCAGGTTCACCCATTGACCGATATATGAATGGCCAAGGTACCCGTCATGCTGTTTGTTGGAGTGTGAATGAATGATCGAGTGTTCCACTTCCCCTCCAACCTTGCACGACGCGCCAATACTCGTGTTGCCGTAGATCTTCGCACCAATCTTGATAATTGATCCTGCACCCACAAAGCAGGGTCCCTCAATAACCGCCTGCGGATGAATATATGCATCCTTGCCAAGAACAATCGGGCCTGCTTGGGCATCCAAAACAACGGCGGCACTGATGTGTGCACGTGCCCCGAGATGGATGTTCTTTCTTCCAAGAAGAACAACGGACTTATGAATCTTCACTTGCGATGTACGGGACTTGCGGTTCAGCAGCGCAAAGTCTGATATCAAGGTGGCGTCATTGGCGTAGACTAAATCCCATGGATACTTCACCAGTATCGCATTCACATCAACTCTTGGCAATGAGGTGAAAACCGAAAAGTCCGTTAGCCCGTTCTTGAGTTCTACATTCAAACGGCGTAGCGCTACGCCGCCAATCCTCGCTGCAACGATCTCTCCCCCGGAGACAAAAACGCATTCGCGACGTTCCTTCTTGATGGCCTTCACCAGATCCTTATCAACGATACATCTGCCATTTAGCACAAGACAAGACTCGGAAGAAATAGAATTGATCTCAGCGTTAGGTTCATGTTCTGAAAGCAATGCAGCGAGACGGGTTTGTGCGTGGAGAGAGATCTTTTTGGGAGAGAGGAAGATGAGTGCACGCTCTCGCAGTGACAGCATGCCACAACGTAAATCATAGACAGGTCTGAACCATGTCAGAGGAAGGAAATTGCGTGATACGCTGTCTTCAAAGAGACACAGGTGCATAAGTTGCTCAAAGTATGGACGGGACCGCCCGAAAAACACCCGCCTGTCGCGATATCTCGGACAGGCGGAATTTCACAACATACAAATAACTGAACTATGCCGCGGGTTCAGAGGATGCCGACTTTTTCGCGTATTTCTTATTGTAACGTTCAACACGACCTGCGGAATCGACAAGCTTCTGGCGGCCAGTAAAAAACGGGTGGCATGCAGAACAGATTTCTACTTTCAGATCACCGGCTGTTGAGCGGGTGACAAATGTGTTGCCACAGACGCATGAAACAACCGTTTTCTTATACTCGGGGTGAATTCCTTCTCGCATGACAAATACCTTTCTGTACGACTTTCTATTCCAAAATGTGGAATAATATACCGGTTTCTACAGAGAGAAGCAACCGTCATTGGATTAACCAAAGTTTGAAACAAGTCCCCGATTGCTTAGGTTACAGCAGCCCATCGGGCCCAACAGCCCATTTCGAGGAGTCTCAGGACGTGAAAATAAACCACATCATAACGAAGCCCACGGAAAGCCTGAAAAACCATTTACCACAAAAAGATCAATCACTCAATACCGTCAGGGTCCAGACAAAGGATGGGATTGGCGAACTTCATATCTTCAGAGAACACCAAAACGAGTATTTTCTTTCGTTCTACAAAGTTGGTAAGTCCACGCATCACCTGGAATTAGTCTGGCAGAGTCGTGCCATTTCGTCGCCGAATGCTGTTGACACTACCTGGTTGGCTTGCTGGAATCGTCCCGGAGGATTCCTCCTATAGCGTGTTCTCCCCCGCCTCGCCACTCTCACACCTCATCGGCCTCCTCAAAAATCTTGCAATTCCCAACCAATCTTGATAGATTGACGACAACAATGAGGGAGTCTTGTAGTGAAGGGATTATTCCTGTGTCTGATCATGTGCGTCGGACTATCTGCCAAGGGAACGGCAGGCTCCAACCCCACATACGATTTTCTTCGCGCAGACGTTGGGGCTAGGGCTGCCGCAATGGCGGGGAGTTTTGTTTCCATTATGCATGATGCAAACAGCATCTTTTACAATCCTGCGGGCATCAGCACGGTGGATAAGCCGACCGGATCGCTTGGATTCTTCAAACACCTGCTCGACATTAATGCCGGGTACCTGGCGTATTCACAGCCAATAAAAGACTTTGGCCATTTTGCAACAGGGATTATCTATTTCAACTATGGTTCGTTTGACGAGACAGATATTCTTGGGAACCAACTCGGCACATTCAGTGCAAGCGATCTTGCGTTTATGATCGGCTACTCCAACACACTGGAAGACAATCTCCACTATGGTGTGAATGCAAAGCTCATCTATTCGCAGATTGCCGGATATGTCTCAGCCGGACTTGCGACTGACATAGGAATTCTCTACAACATTCCTGATAGTAGGATCACGATCGGCGCAAGCATCAGAAATATCGGTGCACAGGTGAGCCAGTTTGTTGAGACACGGGAAGACCTTCCGTTGGATGCCTCGGTTGGTGCTTCGGTGGTGCCGAAAGGACTTCCATTATTATTCAGTATCAGTTTCAACAAACTGAATGATCAGGACGAGAGGTTTAGATCGTTCGCTGTTGGAGGCGAGTTCACTCTGAGTCCCGCTTTACAGGCACGATTTGGTTATAATAATGAGCAACGCAAGGAACTCAAGATCGGCACGTCTTCCGGCCTGGCGGGATTTTCCGGCGGGCTTGGCATTACGATTAGAGAATATAAACTTGATTATGCACTCTCATCTCTTGGAAAAATCGGCAGTCTCCACAGAATAACAATCGGCACAACGCTGTGAGGGACCGGCCGCTATTCAGTGATTATGTCCAATCAACGGAGAGAGTAGAAGAGTACCAATGTAGAATAGCAACATCCCCGCAAATACCATAACGGGGATAATGCGGTTCTTGGAGTGATTGATTTCCGGAACGAGGTCGCTCGCCCCCACGTAAGTCGCAATACCTGCCGAGAAGGCAAAAGCCAATCCCACGATCCGCTCATTGATATCCGCAAGAAAGAAAACACTTACCACACCGATCATTGTTGCCACACCAACCGCGGCCGAAGCAAGAAGCGCCGTCCGACGCTTGTGCTCAGCAGCCAACATCACCGTGGCAATCGTCAACCCCTCAGGAATCTTGTGCAACAATACCGCAAAGAAGATCAAGAGGCCCAGATAGAAATCGAATTGCATTCCGGCAGAGATGGCAAAACCGTCGAAGAACGCGTGAATAAGCAAACCGACAAACGTGGACAGACTTGCCACTTTAGATACCATCACCTCGTGATGTGTTTCCTCCCCAAAGTGCAGATGGCCGACAATAGTATGCTCGAAGAAATGTAACAATGCATACCCGCCCAACATGTATAAAGGCGCTTCAAGCCCGACCCTCGCTATGCTTTCCGGGACGAGCTCGAGAAACACGAGGGCAAGAATGAACCCGGCGCTGAGGGCAAGAAGGTATTCCTGGATTCTTCGTGGCCACTGTCTTCGTAAAACGACCAGGCTTCCGCCGAGAATTTCTGACGCCGCTGCGATGAGGCCATAGACAATGATGGTCAATTCCATCGTCATGACCTATTGAACGAACGGCGTATTCATATACTGCTCGGCCAATTTGTGTGAATCCTTGTATTCCCGCATCTGAAGCACTTTCCTGTATTGTGCAACGGCGAGGTCTCGTTTGGTTTGGAGGTCATAGATATTGCCAACTTTCAGATTTGTCATCACCATAAACCCGGACGCCTCCTCACTGTCCAGCTGCCGACTGAGTTCATCGCAGCGATAAAAATGGGTCAACGCCTCATCAAGCCGGCGCATGGTCATATCATGAAGAGCAAGATAGTACTCCGCTTCACGTTCGACGTTTGCAGTGTAACCGCGTTGCCCTTTGCGCGCCCGTGAGACAATCTCTCCAAACACTTCCTGAACTCTGGACCAGTTGGCAACGGAGACATACCCGCGGCCGAGATATTTATGAAAAAGCATGTTGGCGGGAAACCGTGCGTTCAATGTCTGAGCAATGCCAAGAGCTTTGGAATAATCCTTCTCGAATTGATAGTATATCTGCATCAGAAAATACCATGATTCGATACTCGCGTACTTTCCCTTTTCAGCTGCTGCAGTCAACTGCTCAATACCCTTCTTCTTGTCACCACGCGGAACAAATAATAACAGTGGTTTGACAAAAGGATATTCCTCCGGCACGACTTCGGCATAGTAGTTATATATACCTGAGCCGAGGAGGATATCAAAATTGTCCGGATCAAGGGTCGAGGCCTCCTGAACGATCGGCAATGCCTTCCGTCCCGCGTTGGCCGCGGCCAGCCACTCATTGCGATGGGCGTTTAGCCTTCCCTTGAATCCAATCGATCCTCCCTTGAAGAACAATGCCGTAACATCGTTTTCATTCTTCTCCAGCATCTCGTCACACAGGTCAATGACGTTGTCCAGGGCATCGTGGAATTGTTCATCATACTGCTCATTGTCAATGTCGATAAGAATCTGCCACCATTGCACCATTGCCAGAAAAAAATGACCGGCCGGATGCTTCGGCTGCAACTGTACAAGAGTGTTAAACTCCCGTGTTGCATTCTCGAATTCAAGATTGTACACAAAGTCGATGCCCTTGCGTGTGTGCTCATCGAACTTATCAGTAACAGGCATCGGAGTCTGGCTAAAACCGATCTGCACTGTGACAAGTATACACAGCAGAGAGACAGGATAACTCACCGTTGGCCCTCTTCGGCTATTTCCGGGACGACAAGGTCTTCAATCGAATCCAATGTGATGACTCCCTCCGGTGCAACCAGAAGCTTCGATTTGACGATGTACCATGTACAAGCAACCAACGCGACAGTTGCGAGTGCTCCACCCTCCGGACCGAATACACCCCCGGTCAACCAATCCGGACCGGACTGGACAATTGTGAGAAGCTTGTGTTCGTCAAACTGAATACCGCTTGTGGGGAACCCATAGACGCTCGTCTGGGAAAAATTCCAGCCAAAGTGCAACCCAAACGGAAGCCAGAGATTGCGGACCTTGAGATAGGCAAATGAAAGCCACGCCGAAGCGAGCCCGATATTGACGAAACTGAACAGACTGACGTTCGGATTACTGCCGTGGGCAAACGCGAAGACTGCAGCGGCAAGGATCATCGCCGGCAGGAATGTTATGCCTTGCATCAATGTCTGAAACAGATACCCCCTGAAGAGCGCCTCCTCAACAGCAGCTCCGAGCGCAAAGAACAAGCCCGAAGTAAGCAAGATTATGAGGATGTCGGTCATTCCGATATCGCGCATCGCTACAGTGACAAAGCCAGCCCCATACTCAACAAGAAATATCGCACTCATCATCAGGAAGCCGAGAAAGGTCCCCATGAAAAGGTCACGTATTGCTGCACGGTTAAACCAAAGACCTATTGCCGCAAACGCTTTTCTGTTAACAAACCGGACCATAAGGTACGAACTGAGCAGAATACAAATGAGGAAGAGAGCGGAACCGACGTACTCCCTCGGTACATTCAGTTGATACACAGGCGATAACACGGCAAACGTTAATCCGGTCAGGACAGCAACAAACGCAAGAATCCTCCATCCCGTTCGGAGCTCAGAGTGCTTATTGAAAAATATCGATTTGAAGTCCATGGTTTCAAAATGAATAAAAAAGGGTGGATTGTTACCCACCCTTCGTGTAGTGTTTCCGTTAGAACTTACTTGATGCTCTTTCCAATCGTCGTGATCACCAGCAATTGCTGTCCCCCTTTTCGGTAGACGTCTCCTTTGACCGCAATATTCATACCCACAAATGGAAGCACGGCCCCGATCGCAGAAGTGTTCGCTTGTTTCATTGTGAGAATATATATATCGCCGGTTCCCTTTTCAAGAATACCGAGGGGATTCCCGCCACGAGCACTTCCTTCTATAATCTCTTTCCCGGACGGAGAAGTACCGCGCACGCCGGATGTCGCGTAACTGACGAGATCGATGATTTCGCCTGTGACAGTAACGTTTTTTTCGACTGCCCGTTTGGCGTTCGGCTTCTGCTGAACAGTCTCCGCCTTCGCTGTCTCCACCTCCATCATAACTGAAGTCGAGTCAATCGGAGTCGGTTCATCCTTTTTCTGCTCGACCACCTGGTCAGGAAGTTTCTCTTCTTTCGGTTTTTGTTCTGTGCAAGCGGAAAAAAGAAAAACGCCCGCACACGCCATAATTGCATAGGGACGCATCAGGATTATCTTTCTCATTTGATGGATTTACCGATGACACTCAAGACCAGCACCTGAGATGAGTTTTTCGTGTAGATATCACCTTTTGCTGCAACTTTCATTCCCACCCAGGGCAGCAAAGTTTCGTTTGCACCTGTGTTAGCCTGCTTCATGGTCACCACGTATAGTTTGCCGGTACCCGACTCAAGGATGCCCAATGGATTACCGCCACGGGCGCTGGCTTCAATCATTTCTTTTCCACCCGGCGATGAGGCGGTGGTGCCGGCGGTCATGTAGGAAACAATATCAACAACCTCACCAGTCACGGTGGCGTTTTTAGTTTGTGCACACAGTGAACCGCCAAGGACAATCAAGAACATGCCAAACGACAACATTCGTGATTTCATGGCATTACTCCTGGTTGCCTGTCCGTGATGGCCCGCCATGCGTCAGAGCGTACGGGTTTCCCGCTGTTCCTTGATATGAGATCTTGAAGGTAAGGAACCGATCTGAACCCGAACCAAAAATCAAGGAGGTGCCATTCCTCAAAACCAGCAATCGGAAATAGTTGTTTTCTTGAGTGCGGCCATAGAAGATCTTCCCGGCCGTGACTGCAGCCGAAGAAACTCTCAATTCGAGTGTGCTATACGTCGACGTTGCGGGCGGCGTAGACTGCAGGTTGTTGAGATCGTCTGCGTTACGACTTGTTGTCGAGAAGAATGTAACCTTTGGGACTCCAATAACTGAGGAGAGCGATGCACTTCGAATCAGCAAATCTTGTGAGGTCGGATCGGTGAAGACATACAGGTCTATTAACCCGTTTGATGCACCGGTTAATGAAAACGTGACCGGGCCATTTGATCCTCCATTAAATACATCGAGTCCGCTGGGAAAACTCGTACTGGCGGTCTCGAACACCTGTATCGGGGCGCTTCCCTCGGTATCTCGACGCTTCGCCGGAGACCAGCGCACTGACGAGGAGTCGTTGACTCCGCTGACGTTGAGTCTAATGACAAACACATAAACGGTTCCTTCAGTCAGTCCGGTCACGGTCAGGGTAGCTTGACCCTTCACGGCAGTAAGGGTCTGGAGAAGGCCTCCCGTTGTATCTTTCACTCGAATCGTGTATGCGGGATTCGGCACTTCCGAACGGCTTTCGTCAGGCGACAACGTCCATCCAAGCGCGACCGAAGTCTCGGATGCAGAGTATGCCTGCAAATTCGCAGGACCGACAATCGCAGTGGGACCCGTAGGATCATCTGAATTATCACATCCAACGAGAACCGACATACAGACAAACATGATTCCCGCAACTCGCACAGCCATTTTCATGGACATTTTGTAGAGCTCCCAATTGTGAGATTATGATGACATACTTAAAGTAGCGAGAGGCTTCTCTCGTCTGAAGTTGAGGCAAACAACACACCCGGCATACGTTGTAATGATACCCTGATCTCGACGCTTCTGTTCCGCTGTCCCCCACCCGAAAGTACATGAATATGCAGGCGAACATAGTTCACTCCGCCTTGATCTCCCACCACACGCGCATAGTAAATCGTGTTATCAGAAATGTCGATGTGGTTTTCAGTGAAGGTCCCGGCATCCGGGAAAGCACTTACAGGATAGTCAAGTGACGAGCCGGAATGTGACACTGTCGAGAACAGTGTCGCGTTCCAGGGACCGAAGAATACGTTCGCACTCCGCAATTCAAGAGGTTGCTCTATTTCGCCTTCACCTCCAAACAAGTAGCAATCAAGTTGCGAAGCAACAACCGGATCACTGACACTGATGGCAAATCGTAGAGGGTTGCTATGCTGGCCACCGACGTCAAGGCCGGCGAGCCTGCCCACATCAGCATTGTAGTATTCGGCAAGGGTAAAAGGAGAGTCGAAACGAGCGGCGGGTGCACATCGAATCGTCGCCGCTTCACTCAGCGTTCCCGAGCGCGAGCGGGATCGAACACTTACTGCAATTTCCCCTGCAGCGAGAGAATCGATAGTGTAACTCAATATCGTTGCCCCAACGGTATCCTGCCGGGTGCCCCAGTACACGGTATAGCCGCCAAACGTTGTATCAGAGGCAGATGTGCTTGCTGTCCAGGATATACTGACAGTGGATTCGTTGACGGAAAGCGCTCTAAGGTTCTGAGGAGGGGAAATCGTGCTCTGGCTTGGCGGATTCTGTAAAACGTTATCGCCACATCCTATGGCCAACGCGACCAGCGAAAGGATGATTGTTGCGGAGGAATAGGTCTTCATGCACTTCAATGCTGTGAGACGAAAAGAGTTGCAAGAAGATAAGAAAACTCAGCGTAAGTTCAAATCGCTACATGCCTGTTTTCTCATGCAGATAGACGGCAACAGACCCAATGCCGACACGCTCCTGCACCATCGAGTCCCGTTCGCGCATGGTGACTGTTTGATCCTGTAGTGTCTGCGAGTCAATCGTGATGCAGAACGGGGTCCCGACTTCATCCTGACGGCGGTACCGGCGACCGACTGCTCCACTATCATCATAAAAGACACGAAACTGTCTGCGCAGGTCTTTCTCGAGTTTCTGCGCAATCTCAGGCATGCCGTCGCGATTGACGAGCGGGAAGATCGCTGCTTTGATCGGGGCAAGCTTGGGATGGAACCTCAGCACCACACGCGTTTCCATCTTGCCATCCGCATCCGGCGCACCCTCTTCGTGGTATGCATCCACAAGAAATGCCATAAACGACCGGCTCGCACCTGCAGATGTTTCTATGATGAATGGAAGGAACTTCTCCTTCGTCTCCGGATCAAAATACTTCATTGCCTTGCCGGAGAACTGTTCATGTCGGGAGAGATCGAAATCTGTTCGGTTATGAACCCCCTCTATCTCTCCCCAACCGAACGGAAACTTGTACTCGATGTCGTATGCATCCTTGGCATAATGCGCAAGCTTGTCCGGTGCGTGCTGATGCCACTGGAGTTTATCCTTGGTCATGCCGAGACTGAGGAACCACTTCATCCGCTCGTCTTTCCAATAATTAAACCACTCGACGTCAGAGCCGGGCTTGACGAAGAACTGCATTTCCATCTGCTCGAATTCGCGTGTGCGGAAGAGGAAGTTCTTTGTGTTGATCTCGTTACGGAATGCCTTGCCGATCTGGGCGATCCCGAACGGTGGCTTCTGCCGTGATGCTGTCTGTACATTCAGAAAATTGACGAAGATGCCTTGTGCTGTCTCTGGTCTCAGAAAAACTCTGCCGCTCTCCTCTTCAACCGGTCCGACGAATGTTTTGAACATGAGGTTGAATTGACGAGCTTCGGTGAAAGTGCCTTTGTTACCACAGTTGGGGCAAGCGAGAGCGGAGAGCAGAGAGCCCGAAGTAGTCTCGGCAATCTTGTTGAACTCGGCTTCAATGGCCTCGTCCTTCTGCTGACCTTCAAACTTACCCGGAAATAATTCCCGGAGGACGTCCTTCTTCTTCTTAAGTGAAGTTTCGTCGAAGAGGACATCGAGTCGGTAGCGGCTCTTGCAGGACTTGCAATCCACCATCGGATCGGTGAAGTTTTC
>CAZIHJ010000022.1:12725-13785 GCA_964538485.1 uncultured Chitinophagales bacterium
ACCACAAACGTGATGCTCTCAATAATCCGTCCATCCTTCTTGATGTGCATCGTTACAGTATTTTCTTTTGTCCGTTCGGTTGCAATTGCTTGCGCTCCAAGGTGCTTCACTGTCTCACCGAGGTCACGATTGAAGTTGACGCTGACGAACTCAGGCGGTACATAAACCCGGCGCTCCACCCTGATGAACTTCTTGTCCGGTGTTTGCACTCGCCATGTCTTCACTTGCTCACGGCCGATACCGTAGCGAGCCAACAGAGTATCCACTGCCGTGTTGATATCCGGCAACTGGCTGCGAACAATCTCTATCCGCTGATCAATTGATACGGGCAATAGTGCATTAAGAAGAAAAAGAACTGCCGCCACAACAGCAAGAGCGGCGGCAAGAATGAATTTTGTGCGGGAGGTTTTTGTCACGCTGGCTTGTTCTTGAATACCGGCTTGCGTTTCTCCAGGAACGCCTTCGTTCCCTCTTTGAAGTCCTCACTGTCGCAGCAAACCCCAAACAACGACGCCTCCAATTGCTGACCGTCGCTCAGCGTCGTTTCCTCGTTCATGTTCACGGCCTTTAGCGCCATGCGGACGGCGATTTGTCCCTTACCTGCAATCGTGGTGGCGAGTGTCACTGCAATGTTCATCAACTCAGCTTGCGGGACGACCTTGTTCACGAGTCCGATGCGGAGCGCTTCCTGGGCATCAATCTGGTTGCCGGTAAGAATCATTTCCATTGCGCGGCCACGACCGATGAGTCGGCCTAGGCGCTGCGTACCTCCGTAGCCGGGGATGATCCCGAGGTTGACTTCGGGTTGACCGAATTTTGCATTCTCAGCCGCGATGCGAATGTGGCAGGCCAGCGCAAGCTCGCAGCCACCGCCGAGCGCGTATCCATTGACCGCGGCGATTACTGGCTTGCCAAGGTTCTCTATGGCGTCAAAGACCTCCTGCCCGTTGGCTGAGAATTCCTTCCCTGTCACTGCATTCAAAACTGTCAGTTCACCAATATCGGTCCCCGCCACAAATGATTTCTCCCCCGCACCCGTAAGTACGACAACATCGACGTT